>JBEPUU010000066.1:0-6987 GCA_041691355.1 bacterium
GCACTTGTGTATAACATGCCAGGTTTTCAATTACTTCAAAATTGTTCACCAGCCGATCCTCAAAAATGTAAAACAACCCATCTTAGTCGTGATGAAGCACTGGGTCTTATTGCAAAAGGGAATAAAAATGTGCAAGTTGATTCGCTTCGAGATTATCCATATAAAGATGCATTAAGTGACGTTCTCGGATATATTGGTCAGATCTCAGAAAGTGAAATGAAAACAGGCTCATATACAGGATATCAGCCCAATGCGTGGGTTGGGCAAAGTGGGATTGAGGAGCAATACGAACAACAATTGCACGGACAAGACGGTAAAGCATTGATTGAAGTAAATGCGTTGGGACAACCTATGCGTTCACTTGGACAAAGTGATCCTGGGCCGGGGCATAACATCACGTTGACAGTTGATTTGAAGTTACAACAAGCAGCATATAATGCGGCAAAGGATCTGAAAAAAGGTGCGATTGTCGTCTCCAAACCCGATGGTGAAATTCTTGCACTGGTTTCCAAACCATCCTTTGATCCAAATTTATTTACTCTGGACAATACCTATAAAGCAGCATCTGATAGTGGAGATACCTCGGTTGAGGACATTGTTTCGGATTCACAAAATCAGCCTTTGTTAAATCGTGCTATTAGTGGAGTGTATCCTCCCGGTTCGACATTTAAAATCGTTCCAGCGGCAGTTGGACTGCAAGAGAAAATTATTGATGAAAATTACACAGTGGTTGATACAGGAGTTTTAAAAGTTGGTGATTTTTCTTTTGCAAATTGGTACTACACAGATTTTGGAAAAAAGGAGCCCAAACCTGTTAATGTTGTGAACGCATTAACTCGGTCAAATGATATTTTTTTCTACAAACTCGCACAAAAGATTTCGGTTGATAAATTGTCTACATTTGCAAAGACAATGGGAATTGGTCAATTGTTGGGTATTGATTTGCCAGGAGAAGTATCAGGTGTCTTGCCAACAACACAGTGGAAACAAAAGGTGATAGGTCAGCAGTGGTATTTGGGTGATACGTATAACTATGGAATTGGTCAAGGATATTTATTGTCGACACCTTTGCAAGTAAATACTTGGACACAGATTATCGCAAATGGCGGGTCTCTGTATGTGCCGCATGTATTAATGACAAATAATCCTGTTATCCGAACAAAAAATGTACTGGATACTACCACAACAGATCTTATCCGGCAGGGAATGATCGGAAGTTGCGATCCGGGTGGAGTTGCATATCCGCTTTTTAACTATGAAGTAAAGAACCAAAAATTGCAAATTGATGGAAAAAATATTATCCAAGTTGCATCAGCGTCTGCCGATACTCGCCACGTTGTGATTGCTTGCAAGACAGGAACTGCGCAAGAAGGTGGACAAGAATCACTTCCTCACGCATGGATTACGCTTTTTGCCCCTGCCTACAATCCACAAATTGTCGTGACAGTACTTGAAGAATCAGCCGGTGAAGGCTCCGATATCTCAGCCCCCGTAGCCAAAGAAGTCCTCGATGCGTATTTTGGGAAGTAAAATTTTGTTTAATCTTTATAATCAGAGCTTGTCAGCATATATGATTTATTCATTTTTTCCTTGACAATTTGTACAGAATTCTGTAAGATTTGAGCATGACAACAACGTTACCGATCACAAAAGCACGAGAGCAGTTAACGACTCTTGTCGATAATGCAAAAAATAAACTTAGTGAGTATGTGATTACTGTCAATGGTTCACCTGCTGCTGTTTTGATATCCGCTGCGGAGTATGAATCCTGGAAAGAGACAAATGATATCCTTGCAGATCCTATATTGATGAAAGCTATTAAAGAAGGAGAAGATGATGTAAAAAAAGGTAAATTTGTGACGTTTGAACAACTCAAAAAAGAACTTAAGCTTCATGTATAAGCTGCGAATTTTTCCAAAAGCCGAAAAAGCAATAAAAAGGCTTCCGCATCCTCTCCAAAAAGCAATAATTTTGGCACTCACGGAGATAGAAGAAGAACCATTTTTGGGAAAACCCTTAACAAGAGAACTTACCGGAAAATTTTCTTTCCGCGTTGGAGTTCATAGAATAATTTATACTGTTAACGAGAAGAATACTATCATTAATATTATAACCGTTGGTCATAGGGCAACTGTTTATGGAAAATAAAGGTTGGTTCTTTGGACATTTTTGCTAACCCCAATGCCAAATCATCAGTGTGTAACAGCACTATCTCCAGGACTACTCATCGAACCTTCACGTGAATAGTTTGATGCATCTGTTGAAACGGTTGCAGCATTAACTTCACCGCCATTTTGATTGATGGTATTTTTGAGGATTTCTGTAAAAATAACAAATAACAGCATCACCGCCACCGCGACAAAAAAAAGATACAATCTTTTTGCATTCTTTTCATAACAATGAGTCTTTATACACGACAGATGTATAAGTAAGAACAGAAAAAGGTAATAAAAGGATAAGAAGTGCCGCGTAGATTATTTTATTTGCATAATGTTTCCAAGAGAAGTGGATCTGGAGAGTGGCTTGTCTCCATATTTATTCACGCCATTTGTTCCCGGCCAGAAGGAGATATAGATTGAAAAAATGCCAGTTACAAATGAAACAAAATTTGAAATCCAAAACCACATATTAGGATGAGAAAATTCTGCGAGTGAAAACATACTCTTCACAAATAAAAGCGGTAAAAAATTGATAATCCATAACCAGCCACTGAGATTGAGATCATGTAATCGTCTGATTTGAATCGACAAAAGATAGGGGAGTGAAAGGATTGTAAAGAGTATCCCAAGTGCAGTCCAAAGTTTATTTGCAGGAGTGGTCAAAAGCGAGCTAATAGATAGTTGTGGAGTTGTAATTTGGATTTGGTTTGGATTGGCAAGATCAAGTGAGGACATATCAAATGCAGAGGGCGATAAAAGAATATTAAAAATGACAACTGTAAAGCAAATAAGTGGGATAAGTACGAGAAAAGTTGATCCAACAATATAATTTTTTCTGTTGAGACGTCCTGAATAAAGTCTTTCAAAATAGTTTAGCTTTGGCTTTTCTGACAGCAATGTAGGACCTGAACTATCTACTGGTGTTGAATTTTGATTTTGCTCCATGATGTTAGCTCAATTGCGTTTTAGAACTGGTCGCTATCGTTGTCTGTGCGTTCTGGAGGATTATCTTCGTCGAGGAATTCTTCAAAGTCTTTTGGTGGAGTACTACGCATAAAATCAGGTTTTTCTTTTTCCTTAAGGTCTTGAATTTCTTTTTCAATATCAGAAAGTACGGCATTTGTTTCATCATGAGATATTTGCTGTGAATGAATGGGGCTTACATATTTATGAACTGCATGAAGATCATCTTCGGGGATATCGAAGCCTCCATGTTGTTTGATAATTCGACGCGTTGCAAAATCATGCCAGAGACTTCCTTTTTTGGAATCAGATTTTTTAACAAGTAAGGGAGTTTTGGTTGCTTTATCACTCATAGACATATTGTAGCAGATACGAGTATCACTTTTCTTCTTGTACATTCTATAGCTGAGCTTTATGATAGATGTATGGACGAGCTAAAAATTACACAAGAAGAAAGGCGATACTGGTTGGCACTTTCTGTCTGCGATGGTATAGGTCCAGTGAGATTTCAAAAATTATTACATCATTTCGGATCAGCAAAAAATGCTTGGTTGGCAACAAAGAATGAATTAAAAGAATCGGGGATAGGGGAGAAAATATCCGATGACCTGATTGATTTTAAAAAAAGTTTTCACTGGGAGAATATGAGGAGCAGATGAGAAAAGCGCGTGTAGAATACCTCATACTACAAGACAATGATTATCCCATGCTTTTAAAGCATATCAAAAATCCACCTAACGTATTATATAAAAAAGGAACACTTAGGTTTAACAGAAACGAGACATTAGTTTCAGTTGTCGGGACAAGAAAAATTACGGAATATGGCCGAGAAGTGACGGAACTTCTGACTTCAGAGTTAGTTTCTGCAGGTTGTATGATTGTGTCAGGACTCGCAATGGGTGTTGATGCACTTGCTCATAAAGCAACAATTGCCGCACATGGCACCACTATAGCAGTTCTTGGAAGTGGCGTTGATATCTGTACACCTGCTGAAAATATATCGCTTTATGAGAGTATCCTCAATCATGACGGAGTTATTTTGTCTGAAAATCGTCTCGGACAAATGCCCAACAAAGGATCATTTCCTATGCGAAATCGAATCATTGCTGGCCTGTCTTTAGGTGTTTTGGTTACCGAAGGAAGTGAAGATAGTGGGAGTCTTATTACTGCCAATGACGCTTTTGCAAACAATCGAAAAGTATTTGCAGTTCCCGGACCCATCACGTCATCCGTTTCCAAAGGTCCAATCTCTCTTATTGCAAAAGGTGCAAAGATGGTGATGAGTGCCCAGGATATTATTACTGAATTAGGAATTATGAATAATGAAGTAAGGGAAAAAGATAAAAAGAATGTCACAGGCTTGACGAAGGAAGAAAAGAAGATTTTCTTAGCGCTACAGGACCAACATTTACACTTTGATGATCTTGTAAAAGGTACAGGGTTGGATCCATCTCAACTCGGTATAGTTTTATCATTGATGGAGATGAAAGGGTTGGTCAAAAGTTTGGATTCTGGAATTTTTGGCTTGACAATATAACATTCCAGCAGTATACTTTTCTTAATCAAGAGTGATGGTGAGAGTTTTGGCTCAATGACCCATCCAGCAACCGTCCTTCGCTAAAGCTTCGGATGGCAGGCAGATTAAAAGGCCAGCCGAGAAGTTTAGCAATAGGAACGGTGCTACACCCAAAACCCGTAAGGGAGGATTAGCCCGCCAGTAGGCGAGGAAACAATTTTTTGTTTTATAACCTCCAATAGGGAGGTTTTTTTATTTGTATGGCAGGTATTGAAAAAGGCAGAAATAATCTTTGGGCACAATGGTATCCAGGTGTTGTCCCTAATTTTAGAGAAATTCCAGTTGAAGGATCGCCTTATCAAGAACCAAATAATGAAACGTTAGCAGTATTTGCACAATTGCGTAACGGATCAATAATCGGAGATATTGCTGGAGGAGATGGAAGATTCGCGCTTCCGCTTGCAAGAATGGGACATCATGTGATTGTTACTGACGTTGATATGCCGCATCTCTTAAGAGCAAAAGAAAAAGGAAATTTAGATCAATCTGATGGGAGAATATATCCTATCATGACAGATGCTACAACACAATTTCCGATAAAAGATGGTTCGTTGGATGCAGTTTTGAATGCGGGGTTTGGTTATCTAATTCCACCCGATGAGCTAGACCCTTTATTTGAAAAGATAGCAAAAATTTTGCGACCGGGTGGATTAATGGTTTTTGAATTCGCGACTGATAGGGATAGAAGAGCAACTCGAGATAGTGAGAATTCGCTGATAGGGGAAAAGGAATATAATTATGGTCATGATGAGGGGATAAGTGTTTTAAAAACTTTATTTGAAAAACATCATATAGATGACTTTACAACACAAAATAAAATAATTCATTTTGAAAAACCTTATTTTATGCATAATAATTTATTAATTGCTCATGGAATTAAACACTAAATGAAAAAAAATGGTATTTTACAAAAATTAAAAAGAGGAACTGTGCTTGGTGCAGAAGGATACTTGTTTGAACTTGAGAAGCGGGGATACATAAAAGCTGGAGCATATGTACCAGAAGTAGTTCTTGATTATCCAGATGCGCTTAGAGAGCTTCATCGCGAGTTTTATCGGGCGGGAAGTGAAGTAATGGTTGCATTTACTTATTATGCACACAGAGAAAAATTGCGAGTTATCGGTCGAGAAAAAGATCTGGAACCCATGAATAGGCAAGCGCTTCGTATTGCTAATGAAATCGCTAAAGAAGGTAACACGCTTGTAGCAGGAAATATTTGTAATACGTGGGTGTATGATCCTAGTGATAAAGAGCGTACTTCCAAAATAGTCTATGATATGTATGATGAACAAGTGCGTTGGGCTGTTGAAGAAGGAGTAGATTTTATTATCGCAGAGACGATTGAATATGTAGAGGAAGCCAAAATCGCAACTGAAGTTATTAAAAAATATAATTTACCAGCACTCGTTACTTTTGCTGCTACTTATGACAAAAGTAAAGATGGATATGATTGGATTGAGGGATGTAAGATTCTTGAGGCAAATGGAGCAGATATTATCGGCTTTAATTGTATTCGTGGCCCCAAGACAATACTTCCACTTTTAGAAAAACTTCGAAAGCATGTGAAGACATACCTTGCTGCTCAGCCAGTTCCTTATTCAACATCTAGTGAATATCCTGCTTTTCAGTTTTTAAAGTATGATCGGAAGAATGCCCATCCATTATATATGGAACTTGATAGATTTTTATGTACGCGATATGAAATGGCGGAATTTGCAAAACACGCGAGAAATATAGGGATCAATTATATAGGTATTTGCTGTGGTGCCGGTCCACATCATGTTCGATCGATGGCCGAGGCACTTGGCAGAACAGTTCCTGCAAGTCAATATTCACCTGATATGTCACAACATGGATTGTTAGGTGATGATACCGTTGTAAAGAAACATGAGAAGAAATTTTTGAAAAAATGGAAAAAATAGATAACTATCTCATTTTCATTTCTCCCCTTGACACTCCGTGTATAATGTAGACTACAATGATTTGCATATATAATAGTATGATTTTAATATGAAAAATTTAGTAATAGTGGAATCTCCCACAAAAGCAAAAACAATTTCTCGTTTTCTAGGAAAGGATTATGACATCAAATTTTCCATGGGACATATTATGGATTTACCAAAAAGTAAATTGGGAATTGATATCGAGCATAATTTCACACCGCAATATGAAGTAATTGCTGATAAGAAAAAGTTAATAAGTGAATTAAAATCCGCTGCCAAATCTGCAGACATGATTCTTCTTGCAACCGATCCTGATCGAGAAGGTGAGGCAATTTCTGCAAATATT
>JBEPUU010000067.1:0-6980 GCA_041691355.1 bacterium
GTATTGAAGTGCTCTGCATGGTAACGAAGCTCGTTGTACCCTTTAATTTTAGCTGGATAAAAAATACCCAGCCAATGATTATAATGCCAGCCGGAGGTGCCGATATAAAAACATGTCTTCATATACGAAAAGAATATCATTATTATGTAGTAAAAATGTAAAGAAATGACAGTAAGATGGTCGAGTAAATAGTACATACTTTGTGGTATCTCCTGTTATAATAGTACTCCACATGACATTACTGAAAAAATTACAAGAATTACTCAAAGGCAAGAATGGGTTTGTGTTGACGGAGGAATTTCAACAGACGTTGGATCTTATTGAAACATCAGATCAAAATATATTTATCACAGGAAAAGCAGGAACAGGTAAATCAACACTGATTGAATTAATTCGAAATCATGTAAATAAAAAAATTGTTGTTTTGGCTCCAACTGGCTTATCCGCAATAAATGTAAGAGGCCAGACAATCCATTCTTTTTTTCATCTCCCTCCCCGACTGATTACTCGTGATTCAATAAGAAAACTGTATAATGACAGAATTTTTCGAGACATTGATACAGTTATTATTGATGAAATATCAATGGTGCGTGCGGATGTGATTGATGGAATTGACCATTTTTTACGAATTCATGGAAAAGATAAAAATGTGCCTTTTGGTGGGATTCAGATGATTTTTGTCGGAGATGTATATCAGTTGCCGCCTGTGTTACGTCAGGAAGAATCACAAGTGTATTATCAGTTGTATGAATCTCCATATTTTTTTAGCGCTGATGCATTTAATGAAAGGAGTTTTATTTTTATAGAATTGACGCAGATTTTTCGTCAGAAAGATGAAAAATTCGTAACACTTCTTAATACTGTTAGAACCGGTAATGTAAATCAACAAATGCTTGAGCCGATTAATGAACGGTTGGTAAAAAATGGCATGGAAAGAAATAAATATATAACGTTAACTACAACAAATTCTGTTGCCAATAGTATCAACGAATCAGAATTAAATAAAATTAATCAGCCAATGTTTACATACACGGCAGAAGTCCAAGGAGATTTCCCAACAACAAATACAGCTCTTCCAGTCGAACTTGAGCTACATCTTAAAAAAGGCGCTCGAGTGATGTTTGTTAAAAATGATAAAGGTAGAATGTGGGTAAATGGGACACTTGGTACAGTCCACGAATTAGGTGAAGAAAGTATTAAAGTAAAAATTGAAGAAAATAGAAGACACGATATCGTAACTGTAACTAAAGAAAAATGGGAGAATATTAAATACGATATAGATGCAGATACAAATGAATTAAAAGATAACGTTGTTGGAAGTCTTACTCAATATCCGCTTAGACTTGCATGGGCAATAACAATTCATAAAAGTCAGGGAATGACGTTCGAGCGAGTAAATATTGATTTCTCAAAGTCTCCTTTTGCCCATGGACAGACATATGTTGCACTCAGTAGATGTCGTACAATTGAAGGGATTATTCTTTCTAAAAAAATTTGGCCAAATGATGTTATAGTAGATGAACGAATTATCGCATTTTCGAAAAGAATATGAATGATAAAAAAAGGTGTGAATGGGCACAGGATTCTTTCAATATTTCTTATCATGATGAAGAGTGGGGAGTTCCTGTTCATGATGACGCAAAATTGTTTGAATTTATAACTCTTGAAGGAGCACAAGCAGGCCTCTCTTGGACAACCATACTGAAAAAAAGAGAAAATTACAGAAAAGCTTTCGATTCGTTTGATGTTGAAAAAATTGCAAAATATGATTCTAAAAAGAATAATTTGTTACTAGATGATGCAGGTATTATTAGAAATAAATTAAAAATAGCTGCAACTCTTCAAAACGCAAAAGCATTTCTTGCAATACAGAAAGAATTTGGAAGTTTTGACAATTACGTTTGGAAATTCGTCAATAATAAACCAATTAAAAATTCATTTGTATTTCTAAACGAGTATCCAGCTAAAACAAAAGAATCAGAAGCTATGAGTAAGGATCTATTAAAAAGAGGTTTTAAATTTGTAGGTCCGACAATTTGTTACGCGTTTATGCAAGCAGTTGGTTTGGTAAATGATCATCAAATGCAATGTTTCCACTATAATGAAGTTTAAAATTTTTGATTTGAGAGCCTGTCTTTGATAAAATACATAGTATCTGCCTCAACAACTTATGCCTACACAAAAAATATCACATCGAAAACATTCTCAGCCCACGACTCTTGTCTTTGGTTTTACAGTAAAAAAGATAAAGAAGAAGAGTTTGAAAAATGGGCGCATGCAATAACACGAGCATCCGTGAAATACGAAGGTCATCTATTTTGACATATCTTATTATACCAAATTTGACTAAACTTCTTAGTCACTGGTTGTATCCAGAGAAAAAATAAGGTACAGTCTTATATATGCCTATCTCATCTAAATACATACGCCCGTCATCCTTTTTTACTAAATTTCTAAATCCTTTTGTAATGACGTTGGGTTTGATCCCCTATGTAACAATAAAAGGAAGAAAAAGTGGAAAAATGATTTCTACTCCTGTAACTCCGTATAAATATATGGGGCAGACATATCTTGTCTCACCTCGAGGAGAAACACATTGGGTTCGCAATTTACGTGCGGCTAAGAAAGGTATTCTAACAACTAAGAAAAAGCCTTTACCTTTTACAGCAACAGAGGTTAGAGGAAAGTTGCGAGATGAAATTGTTGCCTCTTATAGAAAAGATATTAAAATAGCAGAAAATCAGTTTAAAAAACTTCCCAGCATTTCAGATCATCCTGTATTTAGAGTGGTATAGCTGAAAAGCACTTCGACAATATACATTCACCTCAATTTTTGCTAAAATTACCAAATGACTTTTAAAAATATTGACCCTCGCTGGTTTGCGTTTACTATTCTTTGCCTTGGAACTGTGATGGAAGTGCTTGATTCGACAATTGTTAATGTCGCATTACCATCTATTAGAACAAGTCTTCATTTCTCCGAATCCAATCTCGCATGGGTTGTCAATGCATATCTTCTCACCTTTGGAGGTTTTCTTTTGCTGGGTGGTAGGCTTGGTGATCTTTTTGGACAAAGGAAATTATTTCTCATCGGCATTACTATTTTTACGTTAGCCTCTCTTGCATGCGGCTTGGCACCAACACAAGCAATTCTTATCACAGCCCGTGCAATCCAAGGGTTTGGAGGTGCAATTCTTGCAGCCGTATCGTTATCATTAATAATGAATTTATTTACTACACCTGGCGAGCGTACACGAGCCATGGGTTATTTTGGTTTTATTGCTGCGGGCGGTGGATCAATAGGAGTGCTTTTAGGCGGAGTATTGACGAATTCTTTTGACTGGCATTGGAATTTTTTAATTAATGTCCCCATTGGCATTTTCGTTTTTATTGCATCACTTAAATTACTTCCTTCTACTCGAATCGAAATGAAACATAGAAATCTTGACGCATTTGGAGCGCTTACCGTGACTGCTTCTCTACTTCTTGCAGTGTATGCGATAGTGAATGGTAATCAATCTGGATGGCTTTCTATGCAGACTGTGACGCTTCTTGGGTTAGCAATAGCGTTGATGGGAGCATTTATCTGGATTGAATCTCATGTCAAAGCGCCACTTATGCCTCTCTCTTTGTTTAAAATACGAAATATTACAACGGCAAATATTATTTGTGTCCTTTGGGCAGCGTCAATGTTTGCTTGGTTTTTTCTCTCGGCATTATATCTTCAATTGGTGCTGAAATATTCACCTCTTCAAGTTGGTCTGACATTTTTACCGCCAAATCTCATTATGGGCGCTTTTTCAGTCGGATTATCTGCTAAATTAGTCATGGAATTTGGTATTAAAAAACCAATCATCGTTGGACTCTCTCTTGCAGCGTTAGGTTTGGCTCTTTTTGTCCGTGCACCAGTACATGCGAACTTTTTATTCGATGTGCTTCCAAATATGATTCTGCTTGGTCTGGGTGCAGGCATTGCATTCAACCCAATTTTGCTCTCAGCAATGAATGACGTAAAACCAGAAGAATCAGGCCTTGCATCAGGTCTTGTTAATACATCGTTTATGATGGGAGGAGCGCTTGGTCTTGCAATTTTGGCAAGTCTTGCCGCTGCCCAAACACATAGTTTGCTTATGTCGCATCATAGCCCGATTGACTCGCTCGATGGAGGGTATCATGTAGCCTTTTTTGTAGGCGCATTAAGTGCATTTGCTGCTTCACTAATCGCAGCTTTTCTTCTACACACTTCAGTAAATAAAACCTCCAAACACTAACTATTCACATTTATTTTTCTGCTAACAAAAACTCAAAGTTTGTGTTACTTATCTGATATAATCATGTTATGAAATTAAAAAGTGTCTCAGGTTATGTTTGTTACGTGAAGGATTTGGATACAACTGCAAAGTTTTATCAAGACATAGGCTTTCTTTTAAGTAAACGCGAAGAGAAGAGCGTATCTTTTAGATTAAACTGGTTTTTTGTTGAATTTCGCCTGCAAGATAAAGAAATAGAGGCCAAAGGTGAAGGTGTCTTTATATATAATAGTGTCGAAGACGTTGATGATTTTCATAACCATCTCATCTCAAAAGGATTCAAACTAACAAGCGAACCACAAGACCGTAATGGTAACCGTGAATTTGACCTCAAAGATCCAGACGGATACAACTTAGTTTTCTTCAAAAGAAAATAATACAATTTTTAACATGCTACGATAACTACGATATGGAATGGACTATCGAAAAAGTGAGATATTCATTGGGCGATAAATTGATAGGCAGTCTTTTTATGCGAGAAATTGTCTGCAAAACATTACTTTTACTTCCATCAGAATCTATTGAACACATCTGCAAAACAGTCTGGTTCATTTCCTCACAAGATGATTCGTGGGCTTTTACGTTCAGTGGAGCAGATATTAAAGACAGAAGTCTTATTTTTCTTTCAGATGAATTACTGAGTCAAGATGAAGAGCAAATTAGATTCACTATTTTACATGAAATAGGTCATGTAGCTTTGAGTCATAGAAACTCCATCGGATACGAACAAACCCAAACAGAGATAAAAAAACAAGAACGAGAAGCAGATATATTTGCAAAAAAATATTTGATGTCATAATTTTTTTACCCCTGCTATAATAGTTGAATGCTTTTGGGTATAATCTCACTTTTAATCGGTCAGTTCTTTGGGAATTCGATTGTACCAATAGGAACAAAAATAGTATCTCCTTTTACTGGTCCTATTGTTTTTGTTCTTCTCAGATTTATTTTAGCCACAATCGTTTTGCTTAGTATCTTTCTACTATCAAAGAAAAAGAAATTAAAAAAGCATGAATATAAAGATTTCGCCCTTCTTGGGTTTCTATTGATGATAAATGTAGGTCTTTTTACAGTTGCTATCCCCTATACAACAGTTATAATGAGTTCATTATTATTTTCAATTACTCCTATTTTTGTCGGAGTTGGAGCTCATTTTTTCCTTCAGGAGTCATTTGATAAGAGAAAAATAGTAGGATTACTTATTTCTTTTGTTGGATTGGTATTTTTACTTAGTCAATCATTTTCAGGAAATCAACATTCTGCTTTTGGTCAGCCGCTTGGAAATATTCTTATTTTTTTCTCTGTACTTGGATATTCGTCTTATCTCATTTATTCGAGAAAAGTATTATTTAAAAAAAATAATTTTCCTATTCAAACTACCTTTTTAACTTTTTCATTTACAACTCTTTATTTATGTATTATTTTCCTTTTTTGTACATTTTTAGGACAAATTAATGCGAAGCCTTTAGGCAATTCTGAGATCTTGGGTATTATCATTGTTGGGATTTGCTCAGCTGGGCAATATTTATCTCTACAAGTTGGTATTAAAAGAACAAACGCTTTTACAGCCTCAATTTTTCAATATACGGGACCATTTATTACTGCATCTTTTACAATACCTTTTTTGCATGAGCAAGTAACCTTTCAATTACTAGTTGGGGGTTTCTTAATTCTTTTTGGTGTATTTATCGCTACAACATATGAAAAATTTAGGAAGAGACCTGGTATCTAAACCATTTGCAACTGTGAATTGTATTTGTCATACTTAAGTTACATGAAACTACCAAAATCGTTTACTACAGTTACTCCTTTTACAAAAATGCTTGCACTATTAATGCTTGTCATCTTTCCAATTTGTGGCTTTTTTCTGGGAAGATATTATCAACAGACGATTGATGTGAGTAAACCACCACATGTTATTGTCCAATATAAAATGATACCGCCAACATACTCACCTACTCCGCCTCAAAGCTCTGATGCAGTAAAGACCTGTAAAACTAATAGCGATTGCCAGTCGGGATATTTTTGTATACGATCAGGACCTATTATGTATAATCCAAAAACAAAAGAACTACCTCCAATGACTTGTCACAAAAAAGGAACAGTCGTAGCGTTTTAGTAAAACCGATATTATTTACTTTCTAAATTCTTAGGACTTTGGAGCCATCATGTCAGGAGAGGGTTGGAGTAACGTAAAACGGTTACCTTCAGTATCTTCACATTTTACATAGATTCCTACTCCCGGAATATCTATTTTTTCGCCTAATTCTTTACCATCGGGAGTTTTGTTGTCGTCAAAGACTTTTCCTCCTGCTTTTTTGACGTCATCTATTGCTTTATCCACGTCATCAACAGAGATGACACAAGAATAAGCATTTAATCCTTTTTTCCCGACTTGAAAAAGACCACCGTTTATACCACCGGGCTCTTTCGTATCACCTGTTACTGCTATAACATAGCCACCATATTCTTCAGGTTGCTTTTGCATATCCCAACCGAATGCATCAGCATAAAATTTGCTTGCCCGTTCTTTGTCTTCCGCTTCAATTTCGAAATGTACTACTCTATTTGCCATAATCTTTTTATACACTTATATTCCTGACGAGTCAATATGCTGTTAGAGAAGAGGACATCGGTGACAGTGAGGTATTATCAATATACTGAAGAGGA
>JBEPUU010000068.1:0-6967 GCA_041691355.1 bacterium
CTGCCACCATGGACGAGAATTGATAATACCGAAATTTAAGTTGGTAATATTCCCAGCTGTACACAGTGCGCCTGGTGCTGAAGAAACATTACATGCCGCACCTACCGTTACCTGAAATGAAGGCTGTGGTCCATTCTTTGGCGATGTCATAAAATATCCTGCGGGAAGAGTGGTATATGAAATTGTTACAATTCCTGCTGTGACATTGCTGATTATAAAGCTACCATTTGCATTGGCAACCACTGTCCCCCCACTTGTAGTGATTCCAGGTGTTTGTGCCAGATTTGTTTCTGCTCCATCTTTAAGTGTATTAATATTGGAATCCGTAAACACGTTTCCTGAAATAGTAAACCTTGGAATAGGTGTAGGAGTCGGGGTTGGAGTTGCTGTCGGAACAGCAGTGGGTATTGGGGTTGCTGTTGGAACAGCAGTGGGTCTAGGGGTGGGAGTAGGAGTTGCAGCTGGAACGCATGCTGATATAAGACCTAATCTACAAAAGATAAAAATTCTTGATGCAGGAGGAGCTCCTTGAGCATCTGCCGTACGAGTAATGAAAGACATTACCAGAATAAAAAAACATAGGAAAAAAAAGATTTTTGTTGTATTTCTCATTTGCTTGTAAGTGTGGGCATATGCCCAGCCGAAAAAGTATAGTGTTTTTTTCCTTGACTTATAGCCTTTGCAATAGTGCTAAAGCGCCTTTGCTCTACAGAACCTTGAGCAAATTCATGCGAAAGTCTTTGATAAAAAAGAACTCTTCCGGGTGTTGTATGTTCAAAGGCAATATATCCAAGAACCAACAATGCAGCAGCAATACTCACAGCTGGTATAACCATAACGTAATTATTTGTAAAGTATCTCACTAGTTTGGAAATTGGCATACGTATATACTCTTTTACATACGAAAAAAATCTCTTTATCTTTTATTTATAAAGAGTTTGAAAAATTTCTTAACCGCGTTCCTAGTTAATCGTACCTATTACACCCACGCAGTAACAGTAGCCACGGTTGACGAACCGCCAGGGCTAGTATTATTGTATTGAACCTGTAACTGCCCACTGTGTTACAGTAACACCTCCAGCAACAGTCGTTCCTATACCATTATTAAATATAAGACCCCCAAAACCTGCAGTTGTTCCACTAGCTGGTATTCCTTGGATGTATTGAATAGCACCACCTGCATCGTTTGCACCACCAGCATTTCTGGTATAAACACCATTTGTTGCAGTCCAAGTCTCTGTATAGGTATTGGCTGCTCTTGCTGCTTCTGGTTGGGTTAGTAATAATACGCCCAATGATGCTACTGTTATAAAAAGCACCAATGAAAGCATCACTGTGCTAAATTGTAATATCTTAATATAAAACGGTTTATGTTTTTTACTCCCTGAGTGTCCTCGTTCTTGGAGTAATAGATCAAGTAATTGTTCATCATTTTTACTTAAAGCCATTATCGTTCACCGCCTTTTTGTACTGCATGAATTGAAGTAGTTTTAGTGCTAACATGTTCTTTTGACTGTACAATGATAAAATAGACACTTACAATAAGCAAAATAAGAAGTATGATATTTGTGATAATCAACCTTGCTGCTTCTTTTTTGTGTGAATGTTTTTTGGGAACATGCACATGTGGGCTATCTTCGTGCGTTTCGTGTTTGTGTGAATGAGCTTCTTTCATAAGTGGATGCCTCTTCTAGGATCGCATAGATAGAAATAACTGTCAAGTAAGGATAGCTTTTGGGAGACTTTTCTCCTGTGTGATATTATAGTTGTCTAACGCGCTACATGAGTAAAGGCTACGACATTCCAAATCTTGAAGGACGCACTCGTCTACAAACTACAAAAGAAAAGTCGATTTTGCTGAGATTTCTGCTATGCATTCTTTGTATGATTTTGTGTTTTGGATTAGGATACGGTATTTTTTATCTTCACAAATTACAATTATTTATCTCTGCAAATACAGGACAGGAAGTTGCGGTTACACCAAAGCATACAACATCTCTTCCAACCATAACAGAACCGACAGATCAGGCCAACATTTTGCTTTTGGGTAGCGACAATGATCAAAAATTTAGCGGCAGTAATCCACTCACACAGACAATGATGGTCGTACACATTAATTATGATACAAAAAAAGTCGATATGTTCTCAATTCCACGAGATCTTTGGATACAAATGCCTAAGGGCACATCATACGGCAAAATTGATCAAGCATCTGAAGAACAAGGTATTCCATCAGCTATTGCAGTTGTTGAGCAAACCTTTGGAATTCATATTGATCATTATGCATGGGTTGGACTGTATGGTTTTGTCAAAAGTATCGATGCAATCGGAGGTGTTAATTTACAAATTGTCCATCCTGTTCTGGATTACGCATATCCGACGGATATTAACAGCTCAAATCCTTACGGCTACCAACGGTTAGATATTCAACCCGGAATGCAGCATATGGACGGCGAACATGCGTTACAATATGTTCGTTCACGTCATGAAGACGTCGTTGGAGATTTCGGAAGAACACAACGACAGAGACAACTTCTTTTAACTCTTAAAGCTACCGTTCTTAACTCCCCAAGTGCTCTGGGGCAAATTCCACAATTATTTGACACACTGAATGGACAAATCAAAACAGACATTACGCCCGTTATCGCACTTCAATTGGGATCATTTTTCTTAACAAATACCATAACACCAAATCAATTTACTCTCACTCTTCCAACATACTCACAAATCGGTTGGTCTACAGATAATCAAAGTATTGTTATTGGTAATGCCACTTCATCAGCACAACTTATTTCAAATATTTTTGGTAGTCAAGCAGGAAGCACAACATACAATAGTCTTGTTTCAGTACAAAATATCGCATCGCAATCGGCAAAAGTACCATGAAAATACTACGCGCAGTAATCATATTTGCTCTAATTCCTCTTATTGCTGGCTATCTTGTTGCGTCTTTTAAAGGACATAAAACACAAAGTACTGTATCTCTCAATGTTGCGACCAACAACATATTACCAACAGATCGCATAACACTTGTTGAGAAAGGAATTATTTCATCAATTACTCAAAAAGGAGTTACATCAATTTCAACTAACGATCAGCAACTTATTGAAACAATCCCTCTCGGTGAGAACTATGTAAGTGTTGATAAGCAAACAAATTATGCATCGCTTCTGGAATTCTCCTCAACAGGATCTTTGACGCGAACTCTTCTGAACGGAAATACAAATACTATCGACACCATGAATTGGTATACTGATCCCGCTATTAGCGCTGATCAAAAAGAAATTGCTTTTGTCTCAGATAGAGACAAGGACAAAACTGATGTGCAAGATAATGCACTTTTTGTTAAGAATCTGACAACCAATTCTGTTAAAAAAATTGTAGATCCGGATCCACACTCAGGAGGGATTGCTAATCCTGTCTGGAGTCCGATAAATCCAAATCTGATAACTTATGATTATTATCAATATGACGATGCTTATAATCCCTACTCTGTCATAAAAGAATATGATATCAGCACACAGTCAACAAATCCTCTGACAACACAAAAACAAAACGCCTATCAAGGATCATTTTCTCCCGACGGTAAACAGTTTATTTTTCTTGAAAGAAATAACGATATCACAACAACTATGTATATCGCAGATGTAACACCTGAGGGACTTTCACATGTTCAACAAATAGCAACCGGAGACTTTGCTTATCCAAAATTTTCAAATACTCCAAAACATATTTATTACCTGCAAGCACAAGAAAATAACAACTATGATCTCGATACGGCAACAATTCAAAATAATAACATGACTAATATACACGCGCTCTCTACAGATCAGGAGCTACAGGCAAATTCAGGATTTACGGTGAGTAAAACAACTACCACATCGAAATAAAAATGTTGCTTATTTATTATCGTTCCTCTAAAATAACTCTATGCAATTAGGAATTATCGGCCTGGGAAAAATGGGTAGCCGGATGGCTGAAAAATTACTTCAGGAAGGCCATACACTGACAGTGTGGAATCGTTCTATCGAACCTCGCAAACAATTGCAAGCAAAATTTTCTCAATCAAATAACCTCACTCTTTCTGAAACAGTTGAAGACTTGGTCAAAAGTCTTTCTACTCCCCGAGTGGTACTTCTTATGTTACCTGCAGGCGAAATAACTGAAAATCAACTCTCAGAAGTTTCCAAACTTGTGACCAAAGATGATATTGTCATTGATAGCGGCAACTCTTTCTATCAAGATACTGAAAGACACTATCAAGAATTTGCAAAAAATGGAATTCGTTTTTTGGGCATGGGAGTTAGTGGTGGAATTGTTGCTGCCACAGAAGGTTATCCTTTAATGGTTGGTGGAGATAAAAGTGCATATGAATATATAACTCCACTTCTTGATAGTCTTGCCAGACCTCATGGAGGACATGATTATTTTGGACCCGGCGGCGCAGGACATTTTGTCAAAATGGTTCATAACGGCATTGAATATCCGTTCATGCAAGCACTCGGAGAAGGATTTGGAGTTCTGGAAAATTCTTCATATAATTTTGATCTTATAAAAATTGCTAAACTCTACCAAAAAGGCACATTAATTTCAGGATTTATGCTGGATCGTACAGTTGAAGCATTAGAAAACGACCCCAAACTTGAGTCTATTCAGGGAGTTATCGGGACTGCATCGGGAGAGACAATTTGGACAATAAATGAAGGGAATAAACACAATCTTCCTGTTGAATCAATTGGACAAGCCCGCGATTTTCGTGTCCGCTCAGAGACAGACGAACACATCCAAAAATCTTTTGCTGCACGTATGGTCGGGGCTCTTCGTATTGCCTTCGGCGGCCATCCTGTTAAAAGGAAATAACCTCCACTATATCTTCGGAAGTACCAAATTGATAAGAGAGACAAGAATACTGAAAAGAAACGCCCACCAAAAACCATCCACAGTAAATCCAGGAATTATGAGGCTTGCCAAAAGCACCATCAACGCATTAATTACAAGAAGAAATAGTCCAAACGTTACAAGTGTAATTGGAAGAGTCAGAATAACAAGAAGCGGTTTTATCAAAAGATTTAAAATGGCCATAACCAGCGCTACAACAAGCGCAGTCCAAAAATTCTGGATATGAATGCCGGGTAAAATATATGCCGCAACCATAATCACTAATGCATTTATAATCCAATTAATAAAAATATTCATACGTCTATTATAGACTATTTTTAAATAAATCACTATTCAATCCAGTACCAATTAACAAAATATAAACTACTTACAAGAAGTCCCGCACAAAAAAAATATACAAGAAGTATATAATACTGTTTCCTAAGAACAACTGCAAGATAAACAAAAAAAGGGAAAAAGACACTACTAAATCTCGCAAATGACACACTGTCCTGAACCAATAATGGTGAGAATGCAAGAATTATAGCTGCTAACCATACTACTTTTGACAAGACGTTTTTTGAGAGAAACGCTATACATACTGTGACCAAAATAGAGAGAACATCAATCTGCGAACTATAAAAATCTCTGAACGGTAATCGAGGAAATATGAAAAGAAGAAATATATTATAAAAAAGTGGAAAAATATGTGGTCGTTCCCATGCATACCGAGTCTTTATGAAAATCAAAAAATCCCCTGTATGTATATAACAAAAGGACATCCATAGCAAAAAAGGAATTATTGCTAGTAATCCATATACCAGCATTTTTTGTAGGGATAAGCTCTTTCGATAAAACCATACTACACCAAAATAAAAAGGCAGCAACAAAAGAGATATGCCACTAGTAACACATAATAACCCTACACTAATTGCAGAAAGCATATGTTTTTTTTGTGCCAGTCCGTAACAGAACCAAATAAACAACAGCAATCGCAACCCCTCCGAATAATATCCTCGTAAAAAAATACCAAATGGAAAAAGCAATATAAGAAGAATTGTTTTGAGAGCAATTTTTTTTGTAAACCATCGTGAAACAACAAAATACAGGCTGTATACACATGCCAAAAGAATACTGTTACTAAGGATAAAAGCACTCAGCTGGACATTACGAATAAAGAAATTGATAACTGCGATGCACAATGGATACAAAGGAAAAAAATTATATAGGAGAGTATGCATTATTTTTCTTTGCTCTTTGATAGGTCCTTTAGGATGATCAGGATATCCCTTATCTGCAATTTTTAGGTACCACTGACTATCATATTGGCCGAGTGAATTAATAAGAGAAAAATTTCCACCATTGATACGTGGATCTTGAAGGTAATGATTGGCACTAGTGAGATATTCAAATTTGTTAAAGTGAACTACCGAATGAAATGCTCCTATCCAAGAATATAAGAATAGGTTCACCGAAAGAAAAAATAATAAAGGGTACATATCTTCTTTATCTCATACCTCTTCATGTAAGACAAATTATTCTCCATGCTCAAGTGTTATCCCCCATACTTTTTGAAATCCTGCTTTTTTCAAAACCTTCCCTGCTTCCCGAAGTGTTGCTCCAGAAGTTACAACATCATCAATAAGAAAAACATTACGATACTTTTTCGAAAAATCTGAAACATCTTTTTACAAAGCAAAAGCATCTATAATATTTTTTGCTCGTTCTTCTTTTTGAAGACCAACCTGTGTCTTGGTAGATTTTACTCGTTTTCAAGCAATCATTCACCTTAACATCAAACTTTTTTGCTAATCCTTCTGCCAATAATTGAGATTGATTATATCCTCGTTTTCGAAATTTTCCATGATACAAAGGAATCGGAATAAAGAGTGATGACTCTTCCATCAAAGAAACAAACTGCTCTTTCTGAATAATTCCTTCATACAACAAGTCAATTAATTGTTCCTGTAAATCTGTCAAATGAGGGGGATATTTGAATACATACACAAGTTTTTTAACAACTCCTTTATAGACAAGACTTGGAAAAACTCCATCAATTGTATACCGTGTCGTGCATACAGGGTGAGTA
>JBEPUU010000069.1:0-6942 GCA_041691355.1 bacterium
TTTCATAATGCACGTCCCCTTTAAACTATTTGTGCATTATACCGTATACCTGTCAGCTTTGACTATTGTAAGTGCTTGTTCCAGAGTTTGATTTGTCATTAGATTATTGCATTTTAGCATAATTTTTGGATTTATATCATATTTTTAGCCACCGGAGCAGCAATTTCTTTGGCGGATTGGGTTGATTGCAGTATAAAATGTATCTTTATTTTCTAAGTTTATATTAACAACGATTTATTGTCTTAAGCTTTTTCTTATTATAAAAGATGATTGTGCTATTTGAATGCTAAACAGGCGAAAGGGATTTCCATTTCTTGTCTCGTCAAGCTTCCATGATGGCTTTTATAGTTTTGTTCAAATCTACCTTTTTGATACCACCAAACTGAAGTAGTTCCTTTACAAAGGATAACAAGATTTCCCACACGTTCAAGAAATTTTTTTGAAGGATTTTTTAAACGAAAAAATCCTTTATCAATAAACTCTCTTACTTTATATACTTCGGCTTTGTCACCTAAATTATTTTGTAAATATTCTTGTGCTTCATTAAGAAAATCCTCTTTAATATGTAAAAACATGTCTCTGCATGTTCCCGCAGGAACTAATAAATCACCATTTTTGTTTTGTTGAATCCACTGTATCACCTTTGGAAACTCAAGATTTAGATATATTGTCTCTTCAGGATAGATTTGCATATGTCCATGATCTGCAGTCATCAAAAATAACGTTTTACTGGTATTTCCAGAGAGATTTTTATAAAAAGTATTTTCCATAGTAAATAAAAATTGTTCAATCTCTGCTCTGCATTGTGGAGAATCAGGGCCGTAATTATGCGCCATAACGTCTATCTTATTAAAATAAAGAAAATAATATGATTTGTCATTATCGTTTTTAATTCTTTCTACAAGGGTTATCAAAGCTTCATGTAAAGTGAAATAAGATATGAGAGTAGTTCCTTTTGTCACGGCATTAGTATATGGTGTAAATGCAAATTCAGCATCCTGAAACACAATTGTTTTTACATTTTTTCTTTTAGATCATTATAAAACGTACCTTGTGGATATAATACCTTTGGGTCAATACCTGTTGATACAAGCGTATCTCGTACTTTTTTGCCAGCAAAAGAAAAAAGCAGAGGGGCAATTATATCGTCAACTTCAGGATCGTAATGAAACCATTCGTAATGACCATGCTCGCCTACTGTTAAACCTGTATGAATAGTGGTAACTTGATTTGCTGTTGTGGAAGGATATTGTGCAGTTAATTTTGATAAAGAACCTTCATTAATAATTCTTTGTAGAAAAGGAGAAGAGCTTTTGTACTTTTCTAAAAATTGCCAGCCAAAGCCATCGATTAGAAAGAAAACAATTTTATCATAGGTAGTAGGAAGACCGGTTAATATATCTTCAGGAAGTGCAGGTTTATTTTCTTTTAATAGAATATTCCTTATTGTTTGTGGTATGTTTGAAAAACAATAAGAATCATATAAAGGTCGTATAAACTCTTTCGAGAATTTTGCGTCCTCAACTGCTTTAAGAGAGTTTTGATTAATCATAATTGTTACTAATTTGATTTATGGGAATATTTTTTGCCAATATTGGCAAACTTAAAGCTTTAGTAGGTACGATTTGCATATTGTTTAAACTCTTTATCAAGTTTTAGCTATACGAAATTTAATAGCTCTGAAAAGCTGTGAATCATATATGTTGGATTTGCCTGTTTTAATAACTCTATAGAATGTGCGCCCCAACTTACTGCAATAGTATCCATATTTATTGTATTCCCCATTTGAATGTCAAAGGTTGAGTCGCCTATCATAACGGCTTCTTTATAATCGATCTGTAATTTTTTAAGTGTATATAGAAGCATTTCTGGGTGAGGTTTCTTTTGCGTAACCATATCATCACCAATATAAAGATCAAAATATTTATCTAGCTTGAGATATTCACAACTAAGAATAGCAAATTCAGTTTTTTTGCTTGTTGCTATTGTAGATAAAAGACCTTCTGTTTTAAGTTTTTGTAATGTTTCGGCAACTTCAGGGAATATGAGCGTTTTTTGTGTAAGAAATTCTCGATAAAACTTTCTATAATCAGAGATAAGTTTATTATAAGTTGCTTCGTCTAGCTTTTTTTTAATTATTTTTTTAAACGTTTCATTTAGAGAAAGTCCCATGTAATGAATCACCTTTTTTCTATCCACGCTCTCTAAATTATTCTCGATAAGAGCTTTTTGAAAGGAAGCAACAACACACTCTTTTGTGTCCCCTATTGTTCCGTCAAAATCAAAAATGAAAAGTTTATATTTTTTATTTGTATAAGACATTTCTTTTGCGTCTGGCATCTATTGTATCACCTACAAGTTTATATAAATTAATTTCTTTTCCAACTTTTAAATCATTCATTTGATAGAAATCGGCTGTGGCTTTTAATAAAAGTATATCTTCACTCAGTGTTGCTCTGTTCCTTCTTTCTTGGGGTGTATTAAATTTTTATCTTACTCCAAAAAAAACATGAAATGTAATTTTTTTTAACATTATGTTAGGTATATAAGTGTATATTTTGTTATTCAACTAGAAAAGTATAAAAACCTCCTTGACAAATACTACAGGATGTATTATACTATTTTTGCTCATTTATAGCTGTTAAGGTTGACAATATAAAAGAAAATACACTATAAAGGAGTAAGACATGGCGTCTATGAGCAACAAGAGAGCAAAGTCATTTTTTGGCGAACAAATTTTTCTTTCCGCATGCGAAATCCCCTCGCAAAACTTCCTAGTTCCGAACTATAAACCCAACAATATATATAAGGAGGGAAAATAATGAGTATTGAACATGCTTCAAGAACTATTCCTGTTCCAGGTAATTCTGAAGGTGGAAAACATAATTTATTAGCGCCTCCATTGGAATCTTTACCTTCTATGGGAGATAAAATAAAAAGTGGTGCCAATCAGCGTTGGACTACTCTCATTCGTTCTGCGTTATCATTGCCTCATATTGCTTCTGCGGTTGGATTTGTGGATACGAGGACGATTCCAGCTTCAGGAAGTATTGGTTTACGTTTAGGTAACGATGGACATTCTTTAGATTTGAGAGTTCCGCAAGATATGCCACCGGTGGATCCTCCTATCTCTGAATTACCGACATCTGATGCAGAAAAACCTCGAGAAGAGAAATATCCTGAATACAGTAAGCGACCAGCAGAAGGTATCTATTGGAGTAAGGTACTTTTGCGCTTTTCTGAAATTACGGATAGACATCTTGTTGCTCCATCCCCTGATGAAAGGCAGCAATATGTAAGTGAATTAGTCTATGCATATCATATTGTAGAGGATCATCCAGATGATCTGCTAACACAACAACGAGAGCTGAAAAAATTGGGTGTTGCCAATGCGGGACATCTCGATCAAGTTACCAGAATGATGCCTTCTCTTCAGGAAGAAAGAGAGAGTGTATTTGCAGAAACAGAAGAGCTGTCTTATAAAGTTCAAAAAAAGCAAGAAAAAAAAGCGAGACGAAGAATTGGACGCACTTTAGGAGAAGCTAGTGCCGATCTTTTTTTAGAAAAAGCAGAGTTTCCTCAGAAAATGGTAGTCAATCTTGCCTATTTTGATGAAATGATCAATATTTTTAAGGATGATGCCTATACTCAGTATCCTCATTTACAAAAAAACAATGAACAGACTGAATATGTCGCACAGCGTCCAGGTAGAAAAGAAAGAAATAAGATAGTTTCAAAACATGTAAATGGTTTGTTGCATGCGCATCTTGCCGCTGAAGAAGGATCAACTCTTTCGGTATTACCAGATGCAAGCGATGGTATTGATTATTCTGCAAGATTTGATGCTCTGCAAGAGACATTAGCAGAAAAAAAAGCTGAAATTGATACTGCAGCTCAAGAGTGGACACCTGCACAAAAGCGTCGCCATATTCTCAATGCCAATAGGCATTTTAGACCTTATAACGACACAGTTTCTCTGGAGGCAGAGACAGGGCTAACAGAAGAAATGATAACTGACGCAAAGAGTCAACGAAGAAAAGAATATCGTACGAGTACTAAGTGGTTAGTCGGAATAGAAGGAGGTCAGATGGGTGCTGGGTGGTTATTAGGTGGTGCTATCTCAGAAGCCTTTGATATTAAGAATTTGATTGCTGTTGGAATTATTGCTGGAGCTAGTCGTGCTAGCACAACAGCACTATTAATAAATAAACAACGATTATCAAAAGGTGTTAATGAGAAAACAGGAGTTGCACCAGATCCGGTCACTAAATTGTTTGCAGAGCGTTTAGGAAAGCCAGGGCTTGGGTTTGGGCTCACTCACTGGCCTTTTGAAGCTGTGTATGTCGCAAGTACTCTTGAATCTATGAAGGTATTGGGAGGAGTGCCAGGGCTGATTAATGAAATCGTAGCAGATTGGTCATCTATACCAAGACAGATTTATGAAAATTATAAAATGCAAGAAGTGCAAGGAGTTTCAGGTATAGAAACAAAAATTGTTCAAGGGGTGAGAAGGATTAAAGAAGTGCCTACCAAAGTTAAAGAAGTACGGTCAAACATTAAAGAAAAGAGCAAAGTAAGAAAAGAAAGACGAATTGAAAGAATTGCCGAAAAAACATCCCCTGTTGTAATTCATTTAACACCTGGGGAAGAAACTATCGTATCAGCAAAAATCGACGCATGAGCCTCATGTAATAAAATCTGAACTTGACTTATATTTAGACTTATAGTATAATTTCCAGAACACTATGACTGAACGAAGATTTTCTAATTTAATAGTAAATGAGTTCCAAATACAACCTGGAACAACTGATGCAAATCCTAATGTACTTCATAGTAAGACAGGATTATTAGTTGCAGGCTCAACTGAGAATCGCAGTACTGCACGACTGGTAATACCTGGAAGTGTAAAAGATGGCGATGGTGCTCATGAACGAAGTAGATTACACGGGCCACGTGTTGAAGCGATGACATATCCAGAAATTGCAGATGTTAAATTTAAACGAGAAAATCCCTATGTTGTCTCAATTGATTTGCGTCCCATTTTAAACAAACATCACCCCCTTTGGCGTGGAGAATTGCTTGAAGTTGCGAGAGAACAATCGCTTGCAAAAATAGTAGGTGGATTTGATCCAACTTCAATGGCACCGGATGATACAGTTACTTATTATCAGCCCACAACAAATGGGGTTATCAAGGAAAGATTACCTTGGATGCATAGTCTCTTTGAGCAGGAAATTCGCTATCTTGCAGAACGATTGACAGGAGATAAAACAATGCATCTAGGGAAAGGTAATTCCGCACTTAATATAAATTATACAAGTGAGGGTCCGTACGAAATGCATACTGATAGAAATCAAATAACTGCATTATTAGGATTAACAAACGTGCCCGATAGTAAAGGTGGCGAACTCGTTGTTCATCAAGGCCGTGATGAACGTACTAATCGTGCGTATGGTCAAAACTTTAAGCTTAGACCACAGGCTGGTATTCTATATTTTTTTAATGGATTAGAACATCCACATGAAGTAACTGCTTATTTTGGGAAAGAACCTCGTGGTGTTATGCCGGGTGATTACTATAATGATCAAGTCCCTGAAGTTGATAGTCCTTGGTTTGATAAAGGTATTGGTTTTAAAGTTGAAGAAAAAAGATCACAAGGTGGACTTCTTGTTGCAGGTATAAATGCAGCAGTATTGGTAATACCGGGAGGTGTACAAGGTGGAGATGGTGCTCAAGAAGGAAGTAGCTTACGTATACCTTTACCTCGGGAGCGAGAAGTTGCCAAGCTTATCAGTCGGTGATCTGCTGCTTGACAAAAATTGTAGAATAAGTGATTATGGTTATAGTATAGGTCTTTTCTGTTTATGGAAGAGCAAAAACCATCATCTGAAGCTGTAGATTCCACACCACCTGCCGGCGCTAGTTCTGATGTTCCTGCTTCTAGTGATCCTCCTTCAACTGATTCTGTTTCAGAATCGTCATCAACACCTCCCACTCCCCCATCAACGCCTTCTACTCCGCCTACATCAACTCCTCAACAGTCAGGCAAACGCTTTCCATGGATCATTGTCCTTATACTTATGTTCTTGGGTTTTTTGTGCGTCGCGGCATGGTATTTCCATACACAACTTCAGAAGACAACAGTAACTGCTCCAACACCTTCTCCAGCAGCAAGTAGCGCTTTACCAAAGCAACTAGTTATCGGTACAGATCCTACTTTTCAACCAATGGAATTTATGCAGAATGGAAAAATGGTAGGATATGACATTGATTTGGCGAATTTACTCTCCAAACAATTAGGTGTACCAGTAGTATTTAAAAATATCATTTTTGACGATCTTTTTACTGCGCTTGAACAAAAACAAATTACCATGATTATCTCTGCAGTAACAATTAACCCACAACGTCAGCAAAAATATGATTTCTCGGAGCAATACTTAAATGCGGGACAAGTGCTTATTATCCAAAAAACGAATAATGTCATTAAAACACCTGCTGATCTTAAAAGTAAAAAAATAGGTGTCCAACAAGGGACAACCAATGAAACAGAGGCGCTCAAATATACAACCACAACTTTTGTTGTGAGGTATCCTGATTTTGTTCAGGCGACCAAAGCGTTGGTAGCAGGCAATGTGGATGCAATCATAACAGATTTGCCAAGCGCACAGGGAATTGTTTCTACAAATCCTACCTTGAAAATTGCTGGCGATCCATTTACTAATGATTATTATGGTGTAGTCTTCCGAAAAGGCGATCCTACAGTCTCAGAAGTAAATAAAGCACTTGACTCACTTCGCGTGAGAGGGTTCTTAACCGAACTTAAACATAAATGGTTGGATTAATAGTAAAAATGAATGAAGTTCTCAATTCGTCGTAAACTGCTCACTGGATTTATCTTTGTCTTGCTTCTCGCACTTCTTATTCAAGGATTCTCTTTTGTCA
>JBEPUU010000070.1:0-6847 GCA_041691355.1 bacterium
GCACAACGAAGGCAACGACAGTTTAATCAAACTCCAAGTGAATTTGATGAGCAAGTAGTGCAAGTGAACAGAGTTTCAAAAAAGACCAAAGGTGGAAACAAAATTGGTTTCTCAGCACTTACTGTTGTGGGTGATAAAAAAGGAAAAGTCGGAGTTGGACTTGGGAAAGCTCCTGATGTATCAAATGCTATCCGAAAAGGAATCTCGCACGCAAAAAAACACATGATCATTGTACCTTTGATCAACGGGACGATTCCTTTCCGCATTGATGTTAAAATAGGCGCTGCACGAATTATGCTTAAGCCTGCACCTCGTGGAAGTGGTGTTATTGCAGGCGGAGCAGTACGAAGTGTTGTATCAGCAGCAGGAATTGAAAATATTTCATCAAAAATGCTCGGAACAACAAATAAAATAAGTAACATTTATGCAACACTTGAAGCACTCAAAAGAGTTAGTGAGCAAGCAGAAAAGACAAAAGAAAGAAAGCTAGCCATTAAAGAAGGAAAATAATAATAGTATGAATTTATCAAATTTAGAAAAAGCAAAAACAAAAAGTAAAAAGCGCGTCGGGCAAGGACACGGGTCAGGACGAGGCAAAACTTCAGGACGAGGAACTAAAGGTCAAAAAGCTCGAAATAAAGTTGCGATTTACTTTGAAGGTGGAGCACTTCCTCTGACCAAGCGTTTGCCTTTCCTGCGTGGAAAAGGACGCAATCGCTCACTTAAAGAAAAGCCCTATGCTCTGAACGTTGTAGCACTCAATGTTTTTCCTAAAGGAACTGTTATCAACCTTGAAACATTGGCAAAGCAAGGTTTGATTGCATTAGACGTAGCTCAGCAAAAAGGTGTAAAGATTTTGGGTGACGGTGAGTTGGAAGTTGCTTTGACAGTGACATTACCTGTTTCCAAAGGTGCGGCAGAAAAAATTACAAAAGCCGGCGGAACAGTTTCGAGTTAAAAAACGAGATCAGCTCTAATTTCATACAATGAACGGGATATTTGATACGCTTCGTAATAGTCTTAAGTCACCAGAGATACGAAAGAAAATTCTTTTTACTCTCGCAATCTTTTTCGTATTTAGAATTTTTGCACACATCCCCGTAGCAGGCGTTAACATTGCACAATTAAAGAATTTGTTTGCAAGCAATCAATTCCTCGGTTTTCTTGATCTTTTCTCAGGTGGCACTCTCTCTAATTTTTCTATTATGGCGTTGGGGTTAAATCCATACATTAATGCTTCAATTATTTTGCAACTTCTAACAATGGTTATCCCCAAGCTTGAAGATCTCTCAAAAGAAGGCGACTCGGGAAGACGAAAAATTAATCAATATACTCGTATTTTGACTATACCGTTGTCAGTTCTTCAAGCAATTGGAGTTTTTGCTCTTCTTCGAAGCCAGAGTCTCGTGACTACACTCACTCCACTTGATTTTATTGCATTTGTATTGACACTCGTTGCAGGTTCAATTCTATTGGTTTGGTTGGGAGAACTGATTACTGATCATGGTGTAGGAAATGGTATTTCTCTTTTGATTTTTGGAGGAATAGTTGGCCGAATTCCTGTTGCATTGGGGCAAACATTCTCTACTGCAAGTGCACAGGCAAGTTTGGGTTTGGTTAGTTTCATTGGATTAGGTCTTGTTGTTATTGCGGGAATTATTATTGTTAATGAAGCGACTCGGCAAATCCCCGTTCATTATGCACGACGGATGCGCGGCAACAAACTTTATGGTGGTCAATCTACTCATTTGCCACTTCGTCTTAATCAAGCAGGTGTCATCCCGATTATTTTTGCAGTTTCACTTGTGTTGTTACCAACTCTTATTGCGAATGTGTTTCAAACTTCCACTAATACAACTCTTCGGGGGCTTGCAGAAGGACTTAATTATTGGTTTGCACCAACTGGAGCGTTTTATAATATCTTTTATTTTGTGTTGGTTGTCGCGTTTACGTTCTTTTATACGGCAGTTATTTTCAATCCAAAAAAGATTGCAGAAGAAATCCAAAAGTATGGTGGATTTATTCCAGGTGTTCGTCCAGGTAAGCCAACTGCAAGCTATCTCAATTATATTTTGACAAGAATTACCTTGGTGGGTGCATGTTTCTTGGGTCTAGTTGCTATTTTGCCTGAGATAACTCAAGTGTTGACAGGAGTACAGACCTTACTTCTGGGTGGAACAAGTATTTTGATTGTGGTGAGTGTGGTTCTTGAAACATTTAAAGCAATTGAAGCCAATCTCGTCATGCGTAATTACGAAGGGTTTCTTAACACAAACTAACTATGAAAATTATTTTAGTAGGTATTCAAGGATCAGGTAAATCAACACAAGGGAATTTATTAAGTGAAAAACTTAAAGCTCCTTATCTTTCAACGGGGCATATTTTCCGTGAAATTGCAAAAGAGCGTACACCTCTTGGTCGATATATAAAAGAAACAATGACTGCAGGTTTCTTGATCTCTGATGAAAAAACAAACGAAATCGTCAGTGAATATCTTTCCCGTCCAGAATATGAAAGTGGATACATTATGGATGGATATCCTAGGACCTCTGCTCAGGCGAAAGCATTCAAAAATGGAATTGATAAAGTTATCTACCTTGACGTATCAGATAAAGAAGCGTTATGGAGACTCGCATATCGGAGTGGTGAGAATAGTGATGTTAGAGAAGATGAAACACTAGCTGCAGTAAAAAAACGTATTGAACTTTTCCATAAATTTACAGAACCCGTTCTTGATTTTTATCGAAAGAAACAGAAACTGGTAACAATTAATGGAGAGCAAGCAATAAAGGACATTCACAAAGAGATAATGCACAAACTTACCAAGTGAAAAACGGATTCATTATTGCCATTGACGGTCCACTAGCTTCAGGAAAAGGTACCATAGCCAAACGATTAGCGCGTGTTCTGCATGGGATCGATTTATATACAGGAGCGATGTACCGAAGTGTTGCGTTATATTGTATACAGAACAATATAAATTTACATGATGCAACTTCGGTAATTGAGCAGCTACCGAAAATTGAAATTGTGTATAAGGAAGATAAGATTTTTCTTAATGGTATGGATGTTACCGCTACAATACAAGAAGCTCACATCGCGGAAGGTGCATCGATTGTTGGCGTAATTGCGGATGTTAGACACGATTTAGTGAAAAGACAACAAACGATTGGACATGAGCAAATGCAAAGCGGGAAAATAGTAATCGTTGAGGGAAGAGATATTGGAACTGTTGTTTTCCCGGATGCAGCGTTAAAGCTTTATCTGACAGCATCAGAAAATGTCCGTGCGAGGAGACGTTTGATACAATACCAAAATCAAGGAAGTTCATGGACACTCGAAGAAGTACTTTCAGATATACGAGCTCGTGATACAAGAGACACAGAACGTGAGACGGATCCACTCGCTAGTGATCCTGAAAAACTTGGATATACGGTTTTGGATAATTCTGATATGGATGAAGATCAAACGATTGATACCATTATAAATATGCTAAAAGAAAGAAAATTACTCGATGATTAATTACAAAACACCTGAAGAAATTAAAATCATGCAACATGGAGGACATATTTTGGCCTCTGTTCTTGGTGAGGTAATGGATGCTGTTGAGCCTGGTATTACTGAATTGGAACTTGATCAGTTGGCAGAAAGAAGAATCCGTGAACTTGGTGGAGAACCTGGTTTTATGAAAGTTCATGGTTATCATCACACAACATGCTTTTCAACCAATGATGTCGTCGTTCATGGGATTCCGTCAAAGTACAAAATTCAGACGGACGATGTCGTGGGAATTGACTGCGGAGTGTTTTATAAAGGATTGCACACAGACATGTCAGAGACTAAAAGGGTTAAGGGGGAAGGGAAAAGCATTAAGAAAAATGAAGTTGATGTTTTTTTGGAAACTGGGCTAATAGCATTAGAAGAAGCAATCAGGGTTGCGGTCATTGGTAATAGAGTTGGACACATCTCACAAACTATTCAGAGAATTGTTGAAAAAGAAGCGGGATATAGTGTGGTTCGCAGTCTTATCGGGCATGGAGTAGGGAAAGAACTTCACGAAGCCCCGGAAGTGCCTGGATATCTGATAGGAAATATTAACAGGACGCCACTTTTAAAAGAAGGGATGACAATTGCCGTTGAAGTGATATACAATATGGGAACGCCAGAAGTTGTTCTGGATCCTGATCATTGGACCATACGAACAGGGGACGGAAAGTTGGCCGGACTCTTTGAACGGACCATTGCAATAACGAAAAATGGACCGTTGATGATAACAGCATAAAAGGGGTAACTTCACGTACCTCATAGTTGTTGCTCTTTTGAGCCTGTTTTGTTATAATGCTTCAATGGCTCATCAAGGCTCATTTGATAAAGATGGTAAAGTTCTTGAAGCGCTGCCCAACACGTTATTTCGGGTGGAGCTTGATGACGGAACAGTGGTATTATGTCACCTCTCCGGAAAAATGCGAATGCATTTTATTAAAATCCTGCCGGGGGATAAAGTGAAAATTGAGATGACACCATATGATTCTGCTCGTGGTAGGATAATGTATCGATATAGATAAAGAGGTAATTATAATGAAAGTACAAGCAAGTGTAAAAAAAAGATGTCTAAAGTGTAAAATTATTAAGCGTAGAGGTATTGTGCGTGTCGTATGTGATAATCCACGTCACAAACAACGTCAGGGATAACTATTATGCGTATTGTAGGAGTAACCATACCAGATGAAAAAAGAGTTGATATTGCATTGTCATATATTTATGGCATTGGAAGAAAAAATACGGTTGACGTTTTGAAAAAAGCGGAGATTGCAGGAGAAAAAAGAGCAAAGACATTAACTGAAGAGGAAATTAAAAGACTTACCAAAGTTCTTGAAGCATACAAAATTGAAGGAGATCTTAAAGCAGAAATTGCAGCAAACATCAGACGTTTGCGAGATATTGGCAGTTATCGAGGACTCAGACATGCACATGGATTACCTTCGAGAGGTCAAAGAACCAGATCTAATGCACGTACAAAGAGAGGTAAGCGTGTTACAATCGGAGCTATTAAGAAAGAAGTGATGGCAAAGATGGATCAAGCTCAGAAAGCAAAATCAACAGGCAAATAACGGAGATACTATATGGCAACAAAAAAAGTAACAACATCAAAAACAAAGAAAAAAGTAGGAGCATCTGTTACCGATCACGGACGAGTGTATATTACAGCAACATTTAATAATACATTGGTTACTGTAACCAATGATAAAGGTGATACACTCGGTTGGAGTTCATCCGGATCAAAAGGATTTAAAGGTACACGAAAATCAACTCCATATGCAGCAAGTGTTGCAGTTGAGGAAGTAGTTAAACGAATTGTTGCAAAAGGTTTGAAATCTGTTGATGTTTTTGTAAAAGGACCAGGTTCAGGAAGAGATTCATCTCTTCGAGGTATTAAAAGTGCAGGACCGGTAATTACATCTATTTCAGATGTAACACCGATGCCGCACAATGGACCAAGAAGTAAGAAGAAAAGAAGAGTTTAAAATACTATGGCACGATATACAGGACCAAAACACAAATTAGCACGACGAGAAGGAATCAATTTGCTTGAGAAAACCTCAGCGAGTTTGATGAGACGTCTTAACGTTCCACCGGGCGTACATGGTAGAAAAGGAAAAAGACGACCATCAGAATTTGGTCAACAACTTCGTGAGAAACAAAAGGCAAAAGTAACATACGGACTTTTGGAAAAGCAATTTAGAAAATTGGTTGATCTTGCTACAACACAAAAAGGCGATACAGAAGATCTCTTGCTGTCATTGCTTGAGCGACGTCTGGATAATATTGTCTATCGTTTAGGTTTGTCAAAATCTCGTATGATGTCAAGACAATTTGTTACTCATGGACATGTTATGGTTAATGGAAAGAAAATGTCAATTCCTTCATACACAGTACAAGAAGGCGACGTTATAACACTTGATATCAAAATTCTACAGAATCCTGATGTTATTAAAGTGTTGGAAGAGAAAAAAGATGTTTTGGGTTTTCTTGAAAAGAAAGGGCCTGTAGGCAAGTTGACTCGAATGCCAATTGCTGAGGATATTCAGGTTCCATTTAGTACAAGACAGATAATTGAATATTATTCAAGATAATGATATAATGTCAATCTATGGAAGAAATTAACTTTAAAGTAAAAGAAATTACATCGGCTCCAGACTTTGGAGAGTTCGTCATTGAACCGCTTGCTCCAGGTTACGGTCACACAATCGGAAACGCATTGCGAAGAGTTCTGTACACTTCAATTGAAGGTGCTGCTGTAACATCAGTTCGTATTACCGGTGTCAAACACAAATTCTCAACATTTCCAGGACTCAAAGAAAATGTTGTTGATCTCCTGCTAAATATTAAAGAATTAAATCTTAGATTAGCTGATAATAAAGAAAGTGCTACAGTCAAACTCTCCGTAAAAGGAGCAAATAAAGTTACTGCAGGTGATTTGGAATTGAGTGATGGTGTAGAAATTGTTAACAAAGAACAGTACATCGGATCACTTTCAGGAGACAAAACCAAACTCGAAATGGAATTAACTGTTGAAAAAGGTTTTGGATTCTCACTTGCTGAAGAACGCCGCTCAACAACACTTGGTCTTATGACCACAGATGCAGTTTTTACACCTGTTCGAAGAGTAACATATGAAGTTTCAGCAACTCGTGTTGGGCGAAGAACAGATCTTGATAAATTGACTCTTAAGATTTGGACAAATGGTACGGTTGCACCAAAGGATGCACTTATGCATGCAGCAAAACTCTTAAGTTCTTACTTTATGCAGGTTTTTGAGCCACGTGAAGTTGCAACTCCACTTGAG
>JBEPUU010000071.1:0-6802 GCA_041691355.1 bacterium
GTTTGGCATATACTGGTTTTCTTAGTGAAACAATTCCTGACGTAACGCTTTTTGTCCGTCGATCTCAACAAAAAGATGCGATTAACACAAATGGGGTAGAAATAAAAACTTCCACAGAGGAAAAAACTAGAAAAGTCTCAGCAACAACAAATCCGAAAGAACTTTCTGAAGCAGACATCGTTATAATGCTTGTCAAAAATTACGATTCTGAAAGTGCCGCAAAAATAATTGCTGATAATACAAAAACTTCTTGTACCATACTTTCAACCGAAAGCGGTATTGGTATCGAAGATATCTACACTAACATATGTTCTCCTAGAAAAATTATTAGAGCTGTTTCCTTTCTTGGCTGTAAAAAATTGTCTGATAATACTACGCAAGTCGGGGCAAATATGAATATCTCTATCCAAAAATCTGATTATAAAGATATTGTAACGTCCGAGTTAATTAAAAAAATGCGGGAAGCAGGATTTATTGTTGAATTATCTGACAATATTAATGAAATTGTTTGGAAAAAAATGATTGTTGTTACTGCACAACACGCAATAAGCGCGCTAACAGGCCTTACTTTTAGTGAGCTTCTTGAAAATAAGGACTCACTTTCATTAGCTGAAAAACTTCTCGAAGAATTACAATCTGTAGCAGAAAAAGAACATATTAAGCTTCCTCCAAACATGATTGAGATAGTCAAAAGCAATTGGAAAAGCCTTCCTAATCATAAATCGTCAATGTATCAAGATCTTATAACAGGCAAAAAAACGGAAATTGATATGATGAATGGTTCAATCGTCCGTCTTGGAGAAAAACACGAGATTTCTACACCTTACAATGAAACTATTACAAAACTTGTTCACTTGTGCCAACAAAGAAATAAACTAATGTTGCAATTACGCTGATGCAAATCCTCTTACGTGAAGAATTTCTTCTCTATTCATTGGACGAATATCCGCAGAAGTAAGTGTTAAAACTGCCACTGTCTTACCTTTAGTAGTAGAAAATTCAACTTCATAAACTTTTTTTTCAGCATACACATGAACAACGACTCCTACATCGCCTTTCTCTAAATCAAATTCTTCAATATCGTGCGCTAAAACGACTGTATCTAATTCTTCAAACATATTACCTTCTCCTTTATAAGAATTATAATGGATAGACTGTCACAAAGCTAGGTTCATTTTTACTATTTTCAATGATCCATATAGTTCTTAAGATTACCCGTTTTTTATTTGGAGTAACAATTCCCCCATCAAGTATATATTTCTTACCATATGGAGATTCAACTATTTCTTTCACATCTTCCGATACAGCAATAGCTAGTAATGCTTGTTCTAATGCATGTACATTTTTCTCATTAAATCCTACATTATGGAAAAACTTTGCTTTAAATCTACCTACAGGATGCGTATCTAAAAGTAAATAATGAAGTAATTTTTGTTGGGGGACAAAAGCTTTATCTGAAAAAGGCAGTTTCATTCTATTTACTTAATCTTCTTATACGCTTCCAAAATGCAAAAATTTGCAATAAGTGTCAGGCCATAATCCTCAGCAAAATCTTCGGCTTCGTGGCATTGTACTCCTTCTGCAAGCCAGACTGTATTTATCCCACCACGTTCAACAACTTCTGCCATGTGGTCTACAACTTGTGATTTTTTGCGGAAAATATCCACAATATCGATTCTGACATCTTTGGGAATATCAGAAAGACTTGCATATGACTTCTCGCCCAAGACTTCTGAGACATTTGGATTTACAGGAATGATGCGATAGCCTTTCTTTTGGAAATATTTTGCAACAATATTGCTGTGACGTTTGGGGTCCTCTGAAAGGCCGATGAAAGCAATAGTGCGTGCTTGTTTGAGAAGATCCATGTGTTTTATGTCCAAAGCCGTAGTCGCTTTTGGCAACTTGCCTGCCCATTGCCATCGTTCAATCTCCGCTGGATCTTCGCCATTCTTGACGATATAATCATAGTGATCTTTCAAAATCTTTTCGTAACTCTTTTGTAATGTCTCTGCTTTATCTTGTTTCACAACTGACTGCTCAGCCATCGTTCCCAACACTTCTGATGCAAGATGATATCGATCTGTTCTGTTACGCACTTGCATATCAAATGGTGTTGTCGTACCACCTTCTTCAATGTATCCATGAATTGAGAACCTCTGCGGATTCTTCACATGGAAAAGCATTGCCTGCATTGTCTCGGGATAGCCGTGGAAATTGACAATCACAGGTTTATCAAGCGTAAAGTACCGCTCAGCATCCGGAATTTGTGGATGATTAGTGTCCTCACATGAACACGCAGCTTGGAGTCTACACATATTTACAAATCTGATACGAATTTCTGGTGCATCTTTTTTAAGAAGCTCAATTGCCGCAAGAACTTCTTTGGTCATATAATCCCCAATCCCGACCATCACAACATGAGGATTCTCATCGCTCGCAAAATCCCAGGTAAGAAGTCCATTTTTCAATGTTTCTTTCGCTTGTTCATACGTAAGCCATCGAGGCTCTGGAGTTTTGCCTGCTGTGACGATATTCATTTGATTTTTTGAATTCATAATTTCTTCCATGACCGCAAGCATACTATTATCATCTACTGGAAAATATGCTTTGACAAAGTCATTATGCTTCTCAAGCATGCCGGATACAAAACTTGGATTTTGATGAGAATATCCATTGTGTTCTTGTCTCCATGCAGTTGATGTCAGTAAATAATTCAGAGATGGGATGTCATGTCTCCATGGCATCTTACGAACGTATTTAAGAAATTTCTGATACATATGTGCCATGCTTGAAAAAATCTGCGCAAAGGCCTCGTATGTTGTAAATACCGCATGACGTCCGGTCAGCACATATCCTTGTGCAAGTCCATGCATGTTGTGTTCTGAAAGCATTTCCATAACTCGACCATCCCGGGTTATATCTTTATCACTTTTGAGAATTGGCCACACCCATCCACGAGATGTTTCTTGAAACACTTCATCAAGTCTATTGGAATATGTCTCATCAGGAGAGAGCAGGCGAAGATTATTTTCTTTTTTATTTAATTTAAATGCGTAGCGCAAATATGTTCCTGCCATGCGCATAGCATTGGATTGAATTTCACCAGGAGTTCCGACATTTTTTGCAAGCTTATTACTTTCAGGCAATGTGAGCGGCTTGTATGGTTTGCCAAACATATGTGGATTATCGCCAATCCACAATTTTTCAGAAGGCAAAATATCCAAAATATCTTTCGTCAGACCTTTTTTCGGATCAAATAATTCATCAAATTCATATGATGCAAGCCATTTTTCGAGCGCTTTGAGTTCTTGATCATCACCACGGACACCTGGCATGACGACTTGGTGAGAAAGAATTGTCCCTTCAATTTTTTGGCCATGAACTTCTTTAATTGTGGTCCACCCTTTTGGAGATTTCAGAATAATCATTGGGAAGCGTGGAGTAAATATTTCACCATTTCGTGCTCTCTTTTGGATATCCTCAATCCTTTGATGGCACTCTTCCATCGTCTCAAACATACTTTTATATAGATCCTCTCCTTGAACAAAAAACGGTTCATACCCATAACCTGAGAACAATTCTTTCAGCTCACGATCCGACATCCGCGCAAAAATAGTTGGACCTGAGATCTTGTATCCATTTATATGCAAAATTGGCAACACTGCACCACTTGTTGCAGGATTAACCAATTTATTAATATGCCATCCAGCAGCAATCGCTCCTGTCTCTGCTTCCCCATCTCCGATGAGACAAACTGCAAGCATATCTGGATTGTCCAGAACTGCACCATACGCGCTCGCAAGTGAATATCCTAGTTCTCCACCTTCGAGAATCAAACCCGGCGTCTCGGGACTACAGTGACTTGAGAACCCATATGGCCACGCAAACATTTTGGAGATATATCCAATTCCTTTTTCATCAAGCGTTGCTTTGGGATAATATTTTTCAAGCGTTCCTTCAAGGAAAAGATTGGATTGAAGTCCTGGCATACCATGACCTGGACCAAGAACGAAAATACTTGATTGATTATGTTTTTTAACGAGGTAATTGAGGTTGCCGTAGACAAAATTAATACCTGGACACGTTCCCCAGTGGCCGAATAATTTAGGTTTGATATCTTCAGGAGTTAGTGGGCGATTGAGAAGAAAATTGTTCTGGAGATAAATTTGTGTGACAGTGAGGTAGTTAGCAGCACGTACGTATTTCTTGATTTTTTCAATCTCTTTATCCATGACAATATCTTGGATTATAAAGGTTCAGATTAATTCGGTCAATAAATAAACGCATTTTAAAATAATTTGCTTTCAAAACTAGCTTATGGAGACGATTTTGTAGGTCATTTTTCCGGCTGGGGCTTCAACGTGAACTTCTGCTCCTACTGCTTTGCCCAGGAGTGCTTTTCCAAGTGGTGACTCGTGTGATATCTTTTTTTCGATTGGATCTGCTTCCCATTCACCAACAACAGTGAATGTTTCATTTTTATCACCAATTTTTACAACAACCTGCGATCCTAGATCTACAGACTGTGTTTTATGATGATCATCTGCTATTAGTTCAGCTTGTCTCAGTAATCCTTCCAACTCTTCAAGTCTTCCGTCCATAAATGATAATTCTTCACGTGCTGCGGTGTATTCGGCATTTTCCGAGAGGTCACCCATTTCGCGGGCTGCTGAAAGACGTTGTACAACTTCAGGTCTCTTCTTGTTTAGCATCTCATCATACTCTTTTTGAAGATCCTCAAAACCTTTTTTTGTCAGATAAATTTTTTTACCGTTCATGTTGTAATTCTAAAAAAAAGACTCGCCAGTTATCTAAAAAAACTTTCAGACGAGCTCTTTCTCTTCGTAAGTCTGTGCCAGTATAAATAATATTCAAAACTTTGTCAATAAACCTACTTGTCGCATCTTTAGCCTTAATTGAGCGAGCGTGAGAATCCTATAGTCGTTTGGGTGGAACGCCAAAACGTGTTTTGTGACAATTTCATTCGTTTGATGTCTCTTCATCCATCTCATTTGTATGAAACGAAAGACTAATTCTGTAAATGAATTGATAATAATTTTGCTGAAAAGCATACTGTCTTTTATATGAGAAAGTTGGTGTTGTTTGGAATCAAGAGTATTTGGTAGAAATTTTTTAATCCAACTATTTGCTACAAGAAATTTATGATACATATTATTTCTCTCAAAAAGTGGAAATAATTGAGAGATTTCTCGCGCGATATAAATATCTTGTTTGTTCTCAAACCATGAAATAGCCGTCTCGTCAAAAAGTAAATTGAGACAAATTGTGTCTGCAGCCTCTTTTTGATTTCTGAATCGGCGGACTCCCATCGTTTGTAGAATTATCAAGAGGAGAAACCGAGTTGCAAAAAGTGTATTTCTTTTTGTAATAACGACAAAATCAATGTCATCTTTTTTACTTACATTGCCTGCCGCCAATCCTCCACTGACACCAATAAAAAGAACCGATGGAATACGAGAAAGTATCTGTGCAATTCGTTGAGCACGTTTCATTTTTCTTGCAACTTCGGGAAGATTCTTTTTTCGTTGAGTAATAATTCGTTCACGTTTTTTCAGACAGTAGAAAGCCTCTTTATGAACTAATAAACTGGAATTTTGCAAACAGGAACCGAATTCACTACGAGAAATCTTTTTTTCGCTGATCAAAAATTTCCACAACTCGTCCTTGGTAAGTGGAAAAGAAAAAATATCGCTATAAAGTATCGTTGTGAGGATCGCGCGCTGGACAGGACGTAACTGCAAATCCTTATTGCTGTTGACCATATTTCTGCAACACTTGAGTTACTCCGTTATCAAGATCCGTGATTACTGAAGGAGCAGAGTTACCACCATTTGTTATCGAGTTAATTGCTGTTTGGAGATAGGTATTCATTTGTGTGTTAATCCCCGTTTCCCCGTCACTGGTATTACTCGCAAAATATGATGATGATGCATGGTCAAGTTGACTGACAAATGGGTAGACAAGTTGATTCTCTTTCAAACTTTGTTGTAAATCTTTTCGTGCATACGGCTCCCCAAATGCCCGGACTTTCGCAGTCTCAGTATAAAATTCCTGTGCCGTGGATTTTTGTGCCAGGTATTGCATAAATTCCATCGCTTCCTTTTGGTTAGGACTTTTTGCGGAAACCCCATCAACCCAATAACTTGCAACAGTTGTCTTCACACCTTGATTAGCAGGAACTGGATAAATTTTAAATTGAAGATTTGGATTACGTTGCTGAATTTGAAAAACATCCCAAGAAAACCCAAAATACATAGCCAAATTCCCTTTACTAAATGAAAGGAGTGAATTATCAAGCGAGCCATCCCAAACAGTATTTGTTCCTGTTGCAAATGATGAATAGAACTCCAAGGCATCGGATTGATTGGTAGTAGAAGCACTAAAATTATTCATCTGTATACCTTGCTGGAGAAAAAGAAGTGAAAGAATATCAGGTGCGTGATTAATATTATCATACGTGCCGAGTGCTGCACCTGCCGTCTTGATTTTTCCTGATGTTTTATCTTTAACTGTCAATTGCTGTGATGCATTTACAAATTGATCCCAATTTGTCGGTACCTGGACACCTGCATCTGCAAAAAGTGTTGGGTTTACAAAAAGTGCCAAGCTGTCACCTTCCATCGGGATACCATATAATCCACCATTTTGTGTAAGATCTTTTTGCATCACAGGATAAAAAACCTGCTTGAAATCTTCTGGGGTTATAACACTTGAAGGCAAAGGCGATAAATCACCATTTAGCATCGAGAGCCATGTATTATGGTACATAAAAATATCC
>JBEPUU010000072.1:0-6770 GCA_041691355.1 bacterium
GAATAAGCACTGTACATAAAAAATATAACAATCAAAATAAATTTGATTCGCTCATTCCTTTCGAATTAGGATTGAACGAATCCGCTGGAACTATTAAGCTATTTTTTCTGGCTGCACCGATTCTAGATACTCTTTCTAACGGCAGGGTATTAATTATTGATGAAATGGACGCTCAATTACATCCTCTTATAATGGAATCCATACTCAAGCTTTTTAATTCTAAAGAGACAAATCCAAAAAATGCTCAGTTAATATTTAATGCACATAGCACATTAGCGCTTTGTAATAAATACTTCCGTAGGGATCAAATTTGGTTTATCCAAAAAGATAACCATGGTGCCAGTGAGCTTTACTCATTAGATGATTATAGTGTCAGAAAAGATAGCTCTTTTGAAAAGGATTACCTCTTGGGTAAATATGGCGGGATCCCAATCGTTAATTTATATGACACGGAGACAAAAAAAGAATAACCCATGGGATAACTTCAAGTTAGGAAGATCCACTGGTAAAAAAGGTAAACCAAAAAGAAGAATACTAATACTTTGTGAAGGAGAAAAAACAGAACCTAACTACTTCAGGGCATTTCGAGTTACTTCCGTAATTATTGATGTTCTAGGATTAGGGGCAAACACTACAAGCCTTGTAGAAGAGGCAATAAAACAAAAAAAAGAAGCTAAAGAGAAGAACGAACCTTTTGAAGAAATTTGGTGTGTCTTCGATAGAGACAGTAATCCTAAAGCTAATTTCAATAAAGCATTTGAGTTAGCTAAAAGAAATAACATTCATATTGCATATTCAAATGAAGCTTTTGAGCTTTGGTACCTGCTGCATTTTAGTTATCTTAATACGGGTATCTCAAGAAAATTATATAAAGCAAAACTCACCGAAAGTATGAGGAAGACATATGAAAAGAACTCTACTACAATCTATGAGGAACTACTGCCTATGCAATCAACTGCCATTAAATTTGCAAAAAAATTGATAAAAACGTATCCTACTCCCAATCCAGAAAAAGATAATCCATCTACAACGGTTTTCTTATTAGTAGAGAAATTAAATGCAAACAAGTAAATTGTGAGTATTTCAGTATTAAATCATCAAGAATTCTCTTATTGTTATGTGAGGATAATTTGAGACAAATCTCTACCTAATTTTAAGCACAGAAAGCTATTTCCAAAGATACTCTCCAATTCGGTTTTAACTTTTTTCGGACATCTAAGCAATTAATCTTAAATAATTTTAGCAGCAAACGACTCTTATTCTATCTCTTCTTGTTGAGATTGTGGGGCAATGTAGTTCACTGGGCGTGAACTTGCTGGAATTCCTGAATAGCTGTATGCATTTTGTGGTTGCATCATTGCACCATTTCCAGCAATTGCTGATCCTGCAGGAGTGCTATCAACTGCTGATGAAATATTTGTATTCGCGAATGCCGATTGAGCAGGTGGTGGCGGTGGCGTAAAGAGTCCACTGCTATTTTGTGCAGGTGGAACAGACGCATCGATTGGATTTTGGGGTGCAACAGTTGGCTGAGGAATGGCTGGTGGTGGAGTTGACATAGCAACTCCTGCAGGATCCGCGCCCGGAGAATTTGGCGCCATAGGTGTTACTGTTGAAATATCAGGCTGTTGCTGCTGATCGGGCTGTTCACTATTTGGCTGTGCCTGTTGATCTGCTTGTCCTTGATCTTGTGCGACATCTTGAGTTGGAGCAGCCAAACCATTTCCGCCAAGAAGAGACTCAATCAATACAGCAATTTCATCATTCTTCCCTTGTGCATCTGTCAATTTGTCCATCACCTGTTTCATCTCATCATCACTTGTCGTCTCTTTCACAGCGAGAATTGCATTTGCAAGTTCATTGCCTTTTTGAGATGCCTCGGTTACTTTTGTTTGCAACAGTGTGTATTGTTCGCGCTCTTGCGAATTTTCTATAGCGACCGGATTTGCGATAAGAAGAAGTGATTTCTTCAATTTCCTTATCGGTTCTTTCGCAATTGATTCATTGATAACATCCAGTATTTCTTTTGCAAGATCATCTCCTTGACCTTTTGCCTCTTCAAGCTGAGTCTTTATTTGTTCAATATCAGCGTCAGATGTGATATCTGTCAGAGAAAGTATTGATGCTGCTAATGTATTCCCAGATTTATTGGCTTTGGTAATCTTATCGTATATTTGAGTAAATTTAGCTTTATCTTCAGGATCGGCAAGATATAATGGGTTAATAAGCTGCCTAAGTACTTTTTTATATTGAGTAACAGGCTTTGTCTGAAGAACTGCCTCTGCCTCTTCAGCAATTTCAGCGTTGACCGTTGAAAGAATTTCAGTAGCAAGATCATCACCATTAGCGCTTCCGGTCTTAAGCTCTTCCATCAACTCGTCAATTGCGTTGGCAGGAGTTGATTCATTAACAGCCATTATTTTAAGTGCCAGTGCATTTCCTCTCTGACTTTCCTGCATGACTTTATCGTGAAGCTGCATAAAGCGAAGCTTCTTTGCAGGCTGAACGATATCTTCAGGATGAGTTATCTCGAGTATAATATGCTGCAACATGAGCGTTGCTTGAATCTGGTGTGCGACAGTTGATGCAAGATCCAAAATTGCTTGTGCCATCGGATCTCCTTTGCCCTTGGCAATATCCAACTCTTTTCGAATTGTCTGAATTTGAGTAATTTGTGTTGCAGCAGTTACTTCCATAATTGCTGTCGCGGTTTTGTTATTATCAGATCTGCCTTTGGCGATGAGATCATGTACTTCCATATATCGTTGTCTGTCTGTGACACTAGCAACAGTCTCAGGGTTGATAAGTTGGGTAAGAAATGTTCTGAATTGCTCATCAGTCATAGGCGCTACATCTGCAACACCGCCAGATTTGGAGAAGGTGAATTCATTGATATTGTCACTGTAATCAATAACAATCGTGTCACCAGGAACAAATTTTTTCGAAATAATTGCAAGTGCAATAGGATTTTCAATTGCTGTCTGGATAAGCCTTCTTAAAGGTCTGGCACCATAGACAGGATCGTATCCATCTTTTGCAAGTTGTGCAATTGCCTTCTCTGTAATTTGAAGATTAAAGCCTTGCTCTTTCAATAACTTAGCAGTCTTTGCTATACCAAGCCTTGCAATTCCAGCCATGTGCTCAGGCTGAAGAGGTTTAAATATAACTACCTCGTCAAAACGGTTAAGAAGCTCAGGTCTGAGGAACTTAGTCAATTCATCTTTGACAATTCCCTGCAATTCTTTAAAGCTTTTCTCAACTTGCTCAGGAGTTTGCTTTGCTTTTCCATCTATAGCACTCAAATGCTGTTGAATAACCGAACTTCCGATGTTAGAGGTACAAATAACAATTGTATTTTTGAAAGAAATTGTATTCCCTTTGTTATCTGTCAAACGACCGTCCTCAAGAAGTTGCAACAAAATGTTAAATACATCAGGATGAGCTTTCTCGATTTCATCCATAAGAACAATTGAGTATGGTTTCTTTCGAACTGCCTCTGTCAATTGTCCACCTTCTTCATAACCTACGTATCCTGGAGGTGCACCAATCAATTTGGCAACTTCGTGTTTTTCCATATATTCTGACATATCAAGCCGCGCCATCGCATCATCTTTGCCAAAGAGGAGTTCGGCCAATGTCTTTGCGAGCTCGGTTTTACCAACACCAGTTGGTCCAAGGAAAATAAATGAAGCAATCGGACGATTTGCTGCTGCAAGCCCAATTCTTCCTCGACGCACTGCTTCAGAAACAGCAACAACGGCCTCCTGCTGATCAATCAATCGTTGGTGAATACGATCTTCCAATTTAAGAAGTTTCTCACTTTCATCTTCTGTCAACTTGGTAATTGGGATCCCTGTCCACGCACTAACAACTTTTTCAATATCAGATTTTTTAACAGTTGTATCACCATTTGACCTGTTGCCACTATCCGTCTGCAATTTTACTTCGGCAGATGCTTCATCAAGCAAATCAATAGCCTTATCAGGAAGATATCGCTCCCCAATATATTTCTTTGACAACTTAACACATTCTTTCAATGCATCATCAGGCAATGAAACATGATGGAATTTTTCGTACTTCGGTCTGATGATTTTTAACATCTCAAACGCATTCTCTTCGCTCGGTTCCTCGGCAGTAACAGGTTGGAATCGTCGTTCAAATGCTTTATCTTTCTCAAAATTTTTGCGGTATTCGATTGTTGTTGTCGCACCAATCAATTGGAAGTGACCCCTGGCAAGATGAGGCTTTATGATATTTGCGGCATTCATTCCTTCTTCACCGGTTCCCATCAATGCATGAATTTCATCAATAAACAAAATAATTCTATTGTTTGATCCGAGAACTTCATTAATCACGCCCCGCATGCGTTCTTCGAACTCTCCTCGGTGACTCGCACCCGCCACAAGCGAAGCCACATCAAGTTGAAAGATTCTTTTGTCTTGTAAGTCTTTTGGCACTGCACCCTGAACAATTTTTTGTGCAAGACCTTCTACAATTGCAGTCTTTCCTACACCTGTTTCTCCGATAATAATTGGGTTATTTTTTGTTCTCCGAAGTAAAATGTGAACTACTCTTTCAATTTCTTTATCACGTCCAGCAATCGGATCAAGCTTTCCTGCACGAGCTTCTTCAGTCAGATCAATACCATATTTTTCAAGTACTGTTCTTTTCCCATAGTTGGTTGTCGGATTCTTTGAGAACTTCTCGACCATTGTTTCTTTTTTAAGATTGTGCTTTTGGAGATACTGTGCTGTTTTGTAATTTGGTGAGAATAAAACAATCAAGACATCCTCAGGTGCAACAAAATTGGCACCACGCATTTTTGAATCACGATATGCTTGATCAAATACCTCTTGAGAAATTTTACTAAGAGTCGGTTGTCCTTGATAGGTACCCATCTTCTCCTCAGTCTGAATTTCTTTGGAAAGTTGACCACCATCTGCTCCTTGTTCATGAAGCATGTTGTAAATCTGTTCATCATATAAAAGACCAAGAAGTAATTGTTCAGGCTCGATATTTTGTTGTTTTATTCGACGTGTCTCCTCTTGTGCATGTGTTAGTGCTTGTGCGGTGCGTGGATCCAAGTGACTCAATGCATTCAAATCAACTTGTGGCGTTCCGTTTGTTTGCCCAGGGGCGCCTGCTTGGGAACCAGATTGAGGTTGAGCAGCAGTACCAGTGGCAGAACCATCTTGAGGTGCACCAGTCGAACCGTCTTGACCTGCGGGCGCACCGTATGGATTTGGAGCTCCTCCTTGATCAGGAGTAGATGCAGACTGAGATTCTTGTGGAACACCTCCTGTTGTACCATCAGGATTTACCTGTGATGCATCAGATTGAGAAGCTGTTGGTGCTGGTTGATTGGTTTGTACTTGATTTTGAACTGGAGCAGATTGACCTGCACTTGGTTGTGAACCTGCAGGACTAGCCGGCGGTTGTGCCGTCGCGTCAGTCTGATCTTTTTTTTGATTGAAAATATTGCCGAACATCGTACCTCTTTCTATTAAATACTAAATTATCGAAAAGAACAAGTCCTTCAATTTAACCTGTTTTCCCATTATTTTCTTCTTCCTTTTTTAGCGTATTTTCTTCTTGTTTTACACCACTCGCAATAGTAATTTTACCCTCTTCATCTTTTTGCAATTCAGAAATCACAGTAGTACCTGCCTCTGATTTTGCTTTAAGATATCCAACAACTTCTTCTGTCGAAAAGCCTCCAAGAAGAAGCATTGGCATAATATCCGAAACATGTTTTTGGCCTTCTTTTTGCTTCTCCGTATCGGGAGCCTGCAAGAGAGCAATTGTTTCATCAACATATTTTTTATCTGCTGTTATCCACGCAACTCTGTCACTGCCGTATTCTGAAGGGACAGGTAATGTATGATAATTTTCTTCCCATAATTTTCTTACTTCATCAAAATCCTGTTGGCTGACAGTTTGTGCTTGATTATCAGTAGGCAAAGAATCCGATGTCGTACCGTCCGTTGTACTTGTCGCAGCAGAAAGAATCATATCTGCAGTCTTATTTCCTTTCTGACTTTCTTCAGTAAGTTTTTGTTTGAGGTCTTCAAATTTCTTGTGGTCTGGGTCAGCGCTAAATCCTGCAGGATTTGCAATTTTTTGTAGTGCTTCATGCATATTTTGCAGTCTCTTTGCTTCCTCTTTATTACCTGTCACTTTTCGTATTTCATATCTCGCAACATCAACCATCTTTGGAAGTTTAATATCAGCCATTGTGAGAATTTCTGTTGAAATTTGTGGTTTGACGATTACAGGAACTGTTGGTGAGACTATCTCCGTAGCGGTTATAGGATCTTCTTGCTCACTTTCAGTACTAACTGAAGCAGTCATAGTCTGTTGTGCTTGAGTTTGCTGCGTCGTAACAGTGACACCTACTTTTTGTTCTTCTTCAATCTCAATTTCTTTGGAAACTTCCTTGGCAGCATCTTGTTTGGCTTTCAGATACTCAATAATTTCTGTCTGTGAGAATCCACCTGCCAATAAGAATGGTAGCAGATTTGAAACGTTATCCATGCCTTGTTGTACTTTATTCGCATCAGATGAAGAAAGTAACTCTACTGTTTTATCAATGTTTTCGATATCATCTTTAATCCAATCTGCACGGGTTCCAGCCATTCCTTGTGGCACTTCCAAATTCTGATAATTCTGTTTCCACATATCTTGGACTGCTTGGTACTCTTCTTTGTTTACAGTCTTAACTGTGTTTGTTGTAGGAAGCGTTGTCGTGCCTGCTGCTCCCAGTTCTGGCA
>JBEPUU010000073.1:0-6695 GCA_041691355.1 bacterium
GAGCAATATATTGCATCTCAGATAGCAAGTCTGCAAGATGTAGAAGCAAATAATGGTGCAGGTGCCATACTGGATTTTTTTAATCAACTTAATTCTGAGAGTTATGGGCTCGCGCAAGTATATAAGGAAAATCAGACAAATATAGTGCCTGTCTCAGAATATACATTAAAAAATAATAGTTATATCCAGGAGATAACTATCCTCTCCCCTCTTGGACATGAACTATTGAAAGTGGGCATGTCTGGGGCAGCACCTCAAAACAATCTTTCTTACGAAGTGTACAGTGACCCTTTTAAATCTGCAGTTGCCGGAACTCCTGCTATATCACAGGTATATTATGTTGGTGACAATTCTGAGCCGTATATTGATACGTTTTATCCAATTTTTGGTTCCAAACATATAATCGTAAATGTTGTAAAAATGCAGGTTAATTTAGATCTGTTGAGAAATGAACTTGCAAAAATACGATTAGGAGCAAATGGTTATATCTATGTTGTAGATAATGATGGACTCTTGATATCGCATCCTTCGCAGTCATATGTACTGGATAGGCCTGATCTTTCTTCCCGAAAAATTATTAAAGCTGTTCTTTCAAATACACAAGCAACTTCTGATGATCAACGATACAAAAATGAAAAAAATGTTGAAGTTATGGCAAAAGCAGTAAAAATCCCTCAATATAACTGGGCAGTTGTATTTGAACAACCTGTTTCTGAAGCATTTAGTTTTTATACGCTTATTCGCAACCTTTTCATTATCACACTGGGTGTTTCGCTTTTCTTTCTTATCTCAATCGCACTTTTCCTCAGTGAAAATCTTACACGTCCGATACGGAAATTACAGCAGTCTGCAGAGCAAGTTGAAAGTGGACAAATGGAAAAGATTGTAAGTATTAAAAGTGGAGACGAGATTGAATCATTGTCCCATTCATTTTCATCATTGGTTGATCAGTTATTGCAACGTGAGCATGCTCTGGAAAAAATTTCTTCACAACTTAAAGATGCGAATGAGCAACTGAAAAAACTTGATAAACTCAAAAATGAGTTCGTTTCCGTCGCATCGCACGAGCTTCGTACGCCAATGACGGCTATCAGATCATACCTTTGGATGGCGCTTAATGGGAAAGGTGGTCAACTAACCGAGAAGCAACGCTACTATGTAGAACGTGGATATAATTCGGCAGATAGGCTTATACGGCTTGTTAATGATATGCTTAATATATCTAGGATTGAATCGGGACGAATTAGTATCGATTTGCAATCTGTTGATCTTTTTAAATTGACACAAGATGTGGTCGATGAAGTGCTTCCACGAGCAAATGAAGTAGGTGTCGCAGTTACAATTCAAAAACCAAATGCACTTCCTCTTATTCTGGCCGATTCTGATAAAATTAAAGAAGTATTATTCAATCTTATCGGTAATTCACTTAAATTTACTCCTAAAGGAGGTTCAATCACAATTAGTTATTCAAAAATTGCAGGTTTTCTTGAAACTAAAATTGTTGATACCGGTGCCGGCATTGAGCCGCAAGATATTGGTAAGTTATTCCAGAAATTCGGTCTTTTACCAGGTTCGTATATCACCAATCAAACTGTAGCCATGGGCACAGGATTAGGTCTCTATATTTGTCGCTCAATTATTGATTTGCATCATGGACAAATTCGCGTTACTTCACCTGGTCGAGGAAAAGGAGCAACATTTACATTTACTTTGAAAATTTTTGAGGATTCAGATTTGCAAAACTTGAAAAAAGAAGATTCCGATGAGAAAGATAAAGTAGGTCTAATCCACGCAAATGTATGATACTGCTCTTGAGTATTGTTTAATAATTCTCTCCGGAGTTAGTGACCATAATATCATGCGGGTGGCTTTCAGTCAGTGAAGCTTGCGTAATTTGGACAAACGTTGCTTTTCTCCACACATCTGGGATCGTTTTTGTACCAATATAGTACATGCCCGACTTAATACCACCCATCGCCTGCTCAACTACATTCTCAACAGTGCCTTTTATAGGTACTAATGCTTCGACTCCTTCTGTTACCAATACACGATCTTTATAACTTTTACCATGATATTCATCTTCTGATTTTATTTTTGCTCCCTGTTGCATTGCTCCTCGAGATCCCATTCCACGATACGTTTTAAACTTATATGTTTCAACGTTTTCTTGCAGGATACTTTTAAATCGATGCGGGACATGTTCTCTGGGTAACTCAACAATTTCCCCGGCTGCCTCTAGCGTACTTGCGAAATAACTACCCATCATGACAGTCGAGGCACCTGCGGCAAGAGCTTTAACCATATCACCTGAGTATTTAATTGCCCCATCAGCAATTACCGGGACGCTATGCTTTTTCGCAGCTTTTGCTACTTCAATAATTGCAGTGAGTTGTGGCACGCCCATGCCGGAAATAATACGAGTTGTACAAATCGCTCCGCCACCCATACCTGCACGAATTCCATCCGCTCCAGCATCAATCATTGCTTGAGCTCCAGCTTGTGTAGCAACATTCCCACCAATTACTTCAAGATTGGGAAATGTTTTTTTAATATATTTAATAGCTTCAATAATTGAAAGTGCATACCCATGTGCTGAATCAACCAATATTACTGATACATCAGCTTTTACTAACGCATTAAGTCGGTCTTCAAATCCTGGGCTCGCGCCGACCGCAGCACCAACTAACAAATTTTTCCTTCTCACTTTCTGTACTTCATTAGCTTGATCAGAAACAGTGAGATTGCGATGTAAAATACCTATACCCCCCTTTTCAGCAAGAGCAATAGCAAGCTTGTACTCGGTTACCGTATCCATAGGAGATGAAACAAAAGGAGATTTTAGTGTTATCTTTTTGGTTAACTTGGTTGAAATATCAATATCCTGACGTTTGAAATCAGCGTAATCTGGAAGAATCAAAACATCATCAAAACTTAATGCGAGAGGAAAAGAAGTAGGGGTTACCATAATTTATGATACTATACGCTTATGTTTCTGTCAACACTTTATTGCCGCATTTTATAATCAATACCCTATTAATTCTACTATAGCATCGAATTGGTTTTTTAAGGTAAAATGATGAGTATACAAGTTTATACTATGACATTTCTTTTATATCTGATTATCTTTTTTCTGGGTTCTGCCATCGGGAGTTTCCTTGGAGTTATCGTAGATCGACTTGGAAGCAAGGAGTCATTTTGGATAGGTAGATCACATTGTGATCATTGCCGACACATGTTACATCATATGGATCTTATTCCGATTCTTTCTTTTTTTCTTCTCGGCAGAAAATGTCGTTACTGTCATAAGGAATTAAGTTGGTTTTATCCGCTCATCGAACTTTGTACAGCCTTTGCATACGTTGCAGCTTGTTCTCTTATAGTTGCTTATGCTGGAATACTAGTATTTCAGTTGTCATATCTGTTATTGCTTCTCTACTATTTTATATTGATTGGGGCGTTAATTGAAATTTTCTTTGCAGATTTGCGATACGGCATTATTCCTTTTAATGCTGTTGCTGTTGCTCTTGTTACAACGATTCTTTGGTACATTGTCGCCCATTTTTTACCATTTACGTTTGCTGATATACAACTTTTGGGACTGCAAACAAACATATTTGTGGTTATTGCGTCAGCGTTGGGCGCAGGAGGATTTTTCTTTTTGATTTTTCTCTTAACAAAAGGTCGTGGAATGGGATTTGGTGATGTTGTCTATGCTTTTTTAATGGGATTTACGCTCGGATTTCCGCGAGTTTTTCTGGGGCTGTATCTAGCTTTTGTTACAGGAGCGATTGTCTCATTGCTTCTTGTTGCAATGAAGAAAAAACGATTTAGAGGTGGAACAATTCCCTTTGGTCCTTTTCTTGTTTTCGGAACACTTGTTAGTCTGCTGTGGGGAAATATATTACTTAATTTTGTGATGCGATATCTCACTTTTTAAATTGAGAGTTGAAAATTGAGAGTTGAAGGTTAATAATAATAAGGTGCGAATATTATTTAAAAAACTCTCATTTCTCATTTCTTCCAAAAAGAGGACTATACTCCAAGGACACACTCCTCGCCGAGGTGTCGGCTTCGAATTATCGCATTTCTCAACTCCGTTGGGATTCACTCTTGTTGAAATGCTCGTAGTACTTGCGATTCTGGCTATTATCGCATCTGTGTTATTTGCCACGATAAATCCGATAGGTCAAATTCAAAAATCAAATGACGCTAATCGTAAAACCGATTTAGAGTCTGTACAAAGAGCACTTGAACTATATTATCAGGATACTGGTAAATATCCGGCTTCATCCGCAAGTTATCAGATAGCACCAGGTGGTACAGCCATTGCATGGGGGAATGCTTGGGGCACGTATATGAGTAAACTACCGACAGATCCGATTGCCGCAAACAAGTATGTTTATTTTTCCCCTGCTGCTGCAAATGGGCAGACATATTACCTTTATGCAAACTTGCAACGTGGTGCAAATGATGCGCAAGCATGTAATAATGGAAATGCATGTCAAAGTCTATCCGGTGGTGGTTTCCCTGCTAGTACTTCCTGTGGGGGAACATGTAATTATGGAGTTTCAAGCTCCAATGTCTCACCTTAATTATGAAAAAAGAAATAAAAAACTATAAAGGTTTTACATTAATTGAACTACTCCTTGTATTAGCAATCATTGGTGCATTGGCATCGTTTATTCTTGTAAATCTTATAGGAGTGAAATCCCGCGGAAGAGATGCACAGCGAAAATCTGACACTCACCAGTTGCAAGCAGCATTTGAACTCTACCGTGCAGATGTTGGCACATATCCGCCTGCACCTTTACCCGCCTGCAATTCGGCTTTGGTAAATGGTGGGACGACATATATGTCAAAAATTCCCTGTGATCCGCTTACTAAAACCTCATATAACTATGCAACTACGGGGACGACATATACACTTATCTCATGTTTGGAAAACACCAATGATTCGCAGAAAGATTCACCAAATAATGCTACATGTACAGGTGGTACAGCTTCGTATACACTGATCAATCCGTAAAGAAATGAGGGTTGAGAAATGAGAGATGAGAGTTGATAATAAAGATAGTGAATAATAAAAACAAAAATTTCTCCCCTCTCTCAACTCGGTTGGGCTTTACCCTTATTGAACTTCTTGTTGTTTTTTCCTTTATTGGTTTGCTTACTGCTTTTGGCATGGCATCGTATTCAGCTTATAACTCCTCACAATTAGTTCAGTCGGGGGCCTCAAATGTGGCGACTGTATTAAACGCCGCTAAGTCTCGAGCTATTTCACAAGTAATACCCGCTAGCTGTGGAATAAATCATGTAAGTGGATATCAAGTTGATATAACGGTTAGCGCTCGGCAGTATACTTTGTCTGCGATGTGTGGGAGTAAGCAAATTGTTTCAACTAATAATTTACCTCCACAGATTACTTTTGCGGCCGGTTCAACAGCTACTGTATTTTATTCAATTTCAAGTGGAACACTCTCAAATACTGCGACGATTCTGGTGACAGGGTATGGGAAAACAAAAACCGTTACGGTCAGCAAAATAGGAAGTGTAGCAGTGCAATGAGTTGAGCCTCTAAAAACGAGCCTCGCCTTCGGCGGGAGTTGATAAATGATCGTTGAGAGTTGATAATAAGAAGTGTGAATCTTCAGAAGGGACAGACATTAATTGAGACATTGGCAGCATTAGCAATTATTTCAATTGTGGTTGTTGCTATTGCGACTTCCATAACATCCTCTTTAAGCAATGCTCAATATAATGACAATCAAACTCTCGCGACAAAGTATGCCCAACAAGGAACGGAGGTTATTAATCAAATTCGAGATGCCAATTATGCAAATTTTAAAAATTTTAATGGAACGTACTGTCTCGGAAAAGGAGCTACATCTCTTGGTGGGGCGCAAGCAAGCTGTCCAGTAAAAAATGTCGACAATTTTATCCGTTCTATTCAAATTCAACAAGCTCCAGGCTGCGCATTAAATGTAGCCAGAATTACAGTGAGCGTTGCTTTTACTGATGGTAAATGTCAATTAGGTGTATATTGTCATAGTGAAACAGACGTTTCGTGCCTTTCCGTAGTGAATCCTGTACAAATACCATGAGAAAAATTTCAACTTTTAGGGGTTTTACGTTAATCGAACTCATTATGGTTATTGGCATTTTGAGTGTTATTGGGACAATTGCTGTTTCTATCATTACAATAACTCTTCGGGGTGCAAAGAAGACCGATTTACTTAATTTTGCCAATCAAAACGGTGATGGTGCACTTTCACAAATGGTGAAAAACATACGATATGCACAAACACTTAATGCCCCTGCATCTTGTGTTCCTACAACAACCACAAATTCTATTACAATTACCTCTTCTTCAGATCATCTACCGACAACATATAGTTGTGCTGGTGGTACTATCTCATCAAATAGCGCTTCTCTAGTTGATACTAACTCATTAACTGTTTCATCATGCTCATTTGTTTGCTCTCAACCTTCTGTACTCATACCACCTATCATTACTATCCAGTACGTACTATCACCCAAAACCGGTGGAGGTTCTTTCGAGACTAATTTTACGCTCCCTTTTCAAAGCAGTGTTACACTGAGAAATTATTAATCTTTTCTTTATCGTTGACACAGCCTTACCAGCTTGTTACGATAAATATGGAGTATTCTGCAACGCAGAGTATTTTCTCTTAGTT
>JBEPUU010000074.1:0-6614 GCA_041691355.1 bacterium
GTTGCGACTGAACATACTGTGTATGCAGTGACAACCAAATTATGGGCAATTGCCAGATCACGAGGTCTGACCAATGTTAATAAGAATGGTAAAGCTTGGAACGCAAATTTTGTCGCTTATAAATTTGCTGATGCTGCATCTGCTGCAAGTGAGAGACCATCAAGCCAAATAATTTCAATTCCATGGTCCGGTCCAGATTATTCAGTAAAATGGACATACAATCCTAAAGCCAATCTCTATTATCGTGAGAATGCTGGTGCATCGCATATAGATCGCGATTCGCACAAACAGTTAGCGACAACAAATATTGTTATTTTATTCCAAGATCAATCCAATGCTCAAGATGGTTATCAAGGCAATGAACATTTACTCTATGGAACAACAGGTACAGGAAATGCGTTCATATTCATGAACGGTAAAGAGACCAAAGGAACATGGAGCAAAGCAGATAGAACATCAAGAACTATTTTGAAAGATAGTAGTGGTAATGAAATACAGTTTACTCCTGGTAAATTATGGTATGAAATCCTAGCAACTGGCGCTGAAGTAAATGTTCAGTGATAGGCTATTCAAATTGAGTAAAAATTTGCTATAATAACTTCACCTTGCCCAAACCTTTTGACTTATGTTCGCCGATCTTATTACATCGAAAACTCGAATAAAACTACTAAATCTCTTTCTTACCTCTCCTCAGGATATGTATCATGTCCGCGAATGCGTTAGACGGGTTGAAGAAGAAATAAATGCTGTCAGGCGGGAACTCATTTCTCTTGAAAGTAAAGGTGTCCTGAAACGCGAACAACGAGCCAATAGAGTCTACTATTCTCTTTCAAAAGATTATCCCTTCTACTTTGATTTACTAAAGATCGGCGCTAAGACAATTGGGCTTGGACAGCAAATTCTTGAGAACCGCCCCAAACTTGGAAAAATTAAATATGCAATGTTCTCTGGGAAATTTGTCAGACGAATAAAAGAAAATCCTGAAGATGTTGATCTAGTTGTTGTTGGAACAATTGTACTGCCTGAAATTGCAATTCTCATTCGAAACGAAGAAATGCGCCTCGGAACAGAGATAAATTATACTGCAATGACAGAAGAAGAGTTTAAATTCCGCAAGCAACGCAACGATCCGTTTTTGGTTGGAATTCTTACCGCGTCACGTGTGATGATTATTGGCGACGAGGAAGGACTTTTAACGTGAAACATCGTTCACGAGCAGCACTTCTTTCTGTCGCTCTTCTGACAGTCATTGTTATACTCATTAACGCCTCTGCACCTGCGCAAATTAATTTCAATGGTGTAAATCCTTCTACTCTAAAAGCAATACCAGTACGGTATTCCTATCCAGGTATTCCCTTTATCACTAAACTTCGAGATTTATCATTTCGACTCGGGCTTGATTTGCAAGGCGGATCAAGTATCACACTTCGAGCAAATATGAAGGATATTCCTCAGTCCCAACGAGATAGTGCATTGAGTTCCGCACGAGAAGTTATTGAAAAACGTATCAATTTCTTTGGTGTTTCAGAGCCTGTTGTTCAGACGGAAAAAGTAAATGACGATTATCGAATTCTTGTCGATATCCCTGGTGTGACCGATGTTGCTCAAGCGGCTGCATTGGTCGGTAAGACAGCGAAATTAACTTTCTGGGAAGGCTCGGGGACACAAGCAGCAAGTCAGGCAGCACAGGTTGCTACACAATCTGCTCTTATAGATCTCCAGTCAGGAAGACCAGTCGGTGTAACACAAGCAGTTGGTTCAAACCCCAAACAAACAAACTTGAGTGGAAATGATCTTAAACAAGCGGCAGTTACTTTTGATAGTAGCAGTGGTCAGCCACAGGTTCAGTTGACATTTACAGCAGGGGGCGCAAAAAAATTCGCAGATATAACATCCAACAATGTCGGAAAGGTTGTTGCAATCGCACTTGATCAACAGGTGATAGAAGCACCACGAGTTCAGCAGCCAATAGTCGGTGGGAATGCTGTCATAACCGGTAATTTCACAACGCAATCCGCAAATGACCTGACAATTCAACTTAATGCCGGTGCATTGCCTGTTTCATTAACTGTTTTACAACAACAAGCAATTGGTGCGACACTCGGTCAATCTTCACTACGTGCAAGTCTTATTGCAGGGGTGTTAGGATTTCTTGTTATTATCATTTTCATGATTGTTCTCTATGGACGATTGGGAGTGATTGCAAGTGCTGCATTGATTATTTATTCACTTACAGTTCTCGCTTTGTTTAGGCTAATTCCTGTTACATTAACTCTTGCTGGGATTGCAGGATTTATTTTGTCGGTCGGTATTGCAGTAGATGCCAATATTCTTATTTTTGAAAGAATGAAAGAAGAACTTCGTCGTGGGAGAACACTCGCCAATGCAATTGATCTCGGATTTTCTCGTGCATGGCCGTCGATTCGTGATTCAAATGTCTCTAGTCTTATCACAAGTGTTGTTTTGTTCTATTTTGGTACGAGTATTATCAGAGGATTTGCGGTAACATTGGCGTTGGGAATTGCCGTCTCAATGTTGTCAGCGATTTTTGTAACACGAACATTTTTACGAGTGTTTTATAAAAAATAATTATGAATATTGTTGGAAAAAGAAATTGGTATTTTGCATTTTCATTGCTCATTATTATCCCGGGCGTTATTTCGCTCATTTTGTGGGGGTTAAATCTCTCCATTGATTTTACCGGTGGATCCGAAATGACATTTACCTATCCGCAAAAAGTAAATCAACAACTTGTCTCAAATGTCAGAAAGTCTTTTGAACAAGAAAAAATTCAGATCATTTCTCTGGAACAAACAACCAATCAAGTAGCAGTACGAACAAAGGCGATGACCAACGCTCAGGATACTAAAGTACTCCAAAATCTCCAGAAAAATACAGGAAAAGTAAAACAAGATCAATTTAAAACAATAGGACCCGTTATCGGAGGTGAGATAACAATAAATGCACTGTATGCAATTGTCGTTGCATCACTGTTAATTGTTCTGTATATTGCGTGGGCTTTTAGAGGAGTAAGAAAACCAATGAGTAGTTGGAGATTTGGTATTTGCGCAATTATTGCCCTTCTTCATGATGCTCTTGTTGTTGTAGGTATTTTTTCACTTCTTGGGCATTTCTTGGGTGTTGAGATTGATAGTCTTTTTGTAACGGCACTACTGACTGTTATTGGATTTTCTGTTCACGATACTATTGTTGTTTTCGATCGTATTCGGGAGAATCTCAGGAGAAATATTACTTCGTCGTTCCCACAAGTTGTTAATGATTCAATTCTTCAGACATTCGTGAGATCTCTTAATACATCACTTACTGCAATGCTTGTATTATTTACTCTTCTTGTGTTTGGGGGAGCGTCGATTAGATGGTTTGTTGTTGCGATGTTAATTGGTATCGCAAGTGGGACGTATTCATCAATCTTCAACGCTTCACAACTTCTCGTCGTCTGGCAAGAATGGGTAGATAAAAGAAGATTGAAAAAGTAAATTTCCTCATAAATTTTGAAAGGGTTTGATTCCTTGCAAGAGCACAAAAAGTCACGTATGATGAAATTCATGTTAACAAAAGATGACTTAGAAAAAATTGGCGAAGTGATTGATCAAAGGCTTGAAGTCAAGCTCGAAGAGAAACTTGAGAGTAAACTTGAAGAGAAGTTGAACGTCAAGTTCGATGAAAAACTGGAACCAATTAAAAAAGAGATTAAAACGTTAAAAAATAACGATAGAAAAATTCGTAAAGATTTAAATTTAATATTTAGATGGAGAACGTGTATCGCATGATCGAAGAATTACAAGAATAGAGGATCATTTAAGATTGTCGCCTCTAGAATAGAATTAATTCTCAAGTTTCTCTTTCACCAGTCTACTGACAAGTCCGCCGTCTGCTTTCCCTTTGGTCTTGGGCATCAGTGCTCCCATAACTTTTCCCATATCTGCTGCAGTTGTGGCGCCTGTTTGTGAAATTGCTTCCTCGACAAGTGTCTTTATTTCTTCTTCACCCATTTGCTTTGGCAAATATGCTTCGATAAGTTCCAGCTCGCTTGTTTCTTTCTCAACGAGTTCTGAACGATTTGCAGCCTTGAATTGTTCGATTGAGTCACGGCGTTGTTTGGCTTGTTTCTGAAGAACTGCTTCTACATCTTCTTCAATTGCTTCGTATCCTGCTCCACCTTTTTCAATTTCATAATAGCTGAGAGCCGAGATGACCATCCTGAGAGTTGATGTTTTCTCTGCATTTCTTGCAAGCATAGATTGTTTGAGATCTTCTTTAAGTTCTGCTTTTGTCATAGATACATTATAGCATGTTATTCATCAAGGATAAATCCACTGACTTGATGATTCCACATGCTTTTGAATATGCCATCATTCTTTTTGAGAAGATCGTCAGGGTTTCCATCTTCAACAATAGTACCCTCTTTAAGAATAAGAATTCTATCCATCTTTTTTAGTGTCGACAATCTATGCGCAATAGCAATAACGGTTCTGCCTTTCATCAATTCTTCAAGGGAGTGTTGAATTGCATGTTCACTTTCACTATCAAGGCTACTTGTCGCTTCATCGAGAATAAGAATGGGAGCATTTTTCAAAAACGCACGAGCAATGGCAATTCTTTGACGTTGACCTCCTGAGAGTTTGACTCCACGTTCTCCGACCAATGTATCATATTTTTCAGGTAGAGTTTGGATAAATTCATCTGCTTGTGCTTGTTTGGCTGCAAGAATTATTTCTTTATCTGTGGCATCAGGATTACTGTATTGGATATTCTCACGAATTGTTCTATGAAATAAACTCGTGTCCTGTGGAACAAATGCAATAATTTTTCGTAGACTTTCCAGTGTTACGTCTTGCAGATCCTGTCCATCAATTGTTATTTTCCCTTCTTGAATATCAAAATGTCGTAAAAGTAATGACACAAACGTTGATTTTCCTGCACCACTTCTTCCGACAAAACCTATTTTTTGTCCTGGGTGGATAGTAAGCGAGAAATTTTTAAATACTTTCGTATTTTCATAGTCAAAATTTACTGAATCAAAAACAATTTCTCCTTTTGAGAATTGTAGAGCTAAAGCGTTAGGGCTATCCACAATTGAGTGTATCTTTAATATTTCACTAAGCCCTTCTTTTATTTCCCCATAATATTTTGTCGCGTTCGTCATTTCTTGTCCGATAAAAAAGAATTGATTTGCTAAGTTGCTGACGATTGCAACGGACATGACAATAACACCAATACTAACAATATGATTCTGAAAAAGAAGAATTGCTGACCCAATCATAAAAAGCATGAAGAATGATATCAGGACTCCATTAGCAACAAGTATCCATTCACTAAACCACCAATGTGCAAGACCTGCATAGTATTGTTTTTTGATAAATTTACCTATGTATTTCTTTTCACCAGAAACATGCGCATATTCTTGTACTAAGGATATATTTGAAAGGGAGTCAACGAGTCTTCCTTTAAGCGTTGATAATGCATGAGCTGATTGATATGAATATGGTTGTAATTTTTTTACAGACCATATATTGATTCCAATAAACAGCGATGCCCATACTAATACTGTAAGTCCAAGCCATATATTATTGAACCCTGCAAATAGTGTAAACCAAATAATAGTAAGAACAAGTGGAAAAAAATCCCATAAAACTTCTCCGGCAAGGCTGTCGTAGCCTTCAACAGCATTTGATATTTTATTGGTAAGAGGACCAGCAAAACGACTGCTGAAATAATCTTTACTATGCAACGACAGATATTCGTAGAGTTGTTGATAAATGGTAGAGCGCATCCCCATAAACCAACGCATCCCCGTAAATCCACTCAAACGCCAGATACATTCTGAAAGTAAAAATATCAGGGGATAAGCAATGCCCCATATCCAGATTGTTTCAAGGCGAATGGGACGCGCGGCAATTGCATCTGTTAAGTGTTGCAGTATTACCACTGAATAACCGCTCAACAGAGAAGCAAGAGTCACAAAAATAAATGCACTAATTACCCACTTTCTATGTGGTTTTGTAGCGAAAACAGCAAATAATAATGGTTGTTTAGGAATATCTTTTTCCATATAAAAAATTGCGAGAAGAGTTCCGTTAATTCGAATTTCCGAAGAATCTTGAGTAGGTTATGAATTATTTGATGCTAACATAATACTTGATTTCAAAAAAACGAGGAAGCGGGCAATTCTTACTCAGCTATTTGATTATAACTCTCTTTCCGAAAAATGCAAGTTTTAGACAAGTTCTTTAGCTCGTTTGAGTAGATATTCTTTTGTATTTTTTTCTAAATCTTCATCGACTTCTTCAAAGAGTTTTTGTAGTATCTCACCGATTTGTCGTCCAGGTTTTATATCTAATTCTTTCATAATATCATTGCCATCAATTGCCAAATCATTGATTGAAAAAGGTGCAGGTGCGAGTTGTTCTTCTACTCGTTTTTTGAAAAGTTTGAGTCTCCAACTCTCGGCAGTTTGTGTTCCACCACCGAGTCTATCTCCAACGCGAAGATCCATCATGTCTTTTACATTCTCAACGCCAATTCTTCTGATAAATCTTCTGACAGCACTATCTGTTATATGCTCATCAACAGTGAACATATGCCAGCGGATG
>JBEPUU010000075.1:0-6560 GCA_041691355.1 bacterium
GTTGTAGGTACATCAACTCTTGATCAGATTGGGGACGTTATTGATTCTCAAAAACTTTCAAATGTATCTATTATTAACATTGATAATGACCCCAACAACCAAGGTTTTGGAGATATTGTATTGCTCTCTCCACAATCTTCTTCAGTAAGTGAACATGTTGCTGATATTGTTTTGACACTTGGATTTACCTTTGAACAAGATTCTGCGCAAAATTTACTGAGCGGTGTTATGAGTGCTACAAGTAATTTTCAAGATCCACGAACAAGTTCGCTTGCGTTTGAAGTCTCAGCATTCCTTATGAAACATGGAGCACAACGTCCAAGCAATCAAAAAAGTACACAAAGTGATCCAGGTATTGATGCAGCAGCACAACGTTTCCGACAAGCAAATGAACAATTAGCTCAACCAAAACAATCAGCACAACCAACACCTGCTCCAAGGCCAGCACAAGCGCAACAACAGCAAGAGCCTGTAAAACAGCCTCAATCAGTACAGCAACCGATGCATTCACCACTGGATGAGAATTTTGATCAAGCTGAACAAGCGGAAGAACAAAACGAAAAACCACCACTTGATTGGCTTACACCTAAGGTGTATAAGGGATCCTCAGAAGTTTAATCTGCGTACTATTTAGTAGTATAAGGAAGTCTTGCTGTTATTCTCCAAAAATGCTATAATACTATTTACTATGCCGTTATCGACGACACAAAAGCAGGAAATCATTAATAAATTCCAGACCGCAAAAGGTGATACAGGTAGTCCTGAAGTACAAATTGCACTTCTTTCAACACGAATTCAGCGTCTCGCAGAACATCTTAAAGCTCATGCTCATGATGTCCACAGTAGACGAGGATTGTTATCAATGATTGCAAAGCGACGACGTTTGATTAACTTCTTAAAAAAAGTTGATGATAAAAGAGTCTCGGAAATTTTGAAAGAAATAGGGCTTAAAGACTAATTTTCTGCCTCATTCGAAACGAATTGTTGAGAAAGAAGTTGAGAAACAAAAAGTCGTATACTATTAAATACAAAATCTGCTATAATACATACATAGCGATTAACGACTTGTAGCCGCATAGAAAAAATAAGAACGAAATGAGTAAAAATAAAACTACGATCTCTGTAGAATTTGCAGGAAAAACATTAACCTTTGAAACAGGAGAACTTGCACCGCAAGCAACAGCTTCAGTATTGGCACGCCTTGGAGATACAATGGTACTTGTTACTGTTGTTGAAGGTGGAGAGCGATCTGATATTGATTATTTCCCGTTATCTGTAGAATATATCGAAAGACTGTATGCAGGTGGCAAAATCAAAGGCAGTCGTTGGGTTAAAAGAGAAGGTCGTCCATCAGATGAGGCAATTCTTGCAGGACGAGTAATTGACCGTTCAATACGACCGCTTTTCCCAAAGAGCTTCAAAAGAGAAGTTCAAATTGTTATAACAGTTCTTTCTGTTGACGCAGAGAACAATCCTGACATTCTTGCACTCAATGCTGTATCAGCAGCTCTTGCCATGTCTCGTATTCCTTGGAAAGGTCCAATTGCTGGTATAAGAATGGGGTATGTTGAGGGGAATGGCGAACAAGAAGCTTCATTTCTTCTAAATCCTACAGCAACCGAGGCAGCTAATTCAGTTCTGGATATTATTGTTTCACAAGGAAAAGAAAAAACAAACATGGTCGAAGCAGGAGCTTTACAAGTTTCTGAAGAAATTGTTGCTGAAGCGGTCAAAAAAGCACACGCAGAAACACAAAAAGTTATTGCTGGTATCGAAGAGTTAGTTAAAAAAGTAGGACAAGAAAAATTGCCAACTCCTCAGGATGAATCACTTGCACAAACTGTTGCTATCTTTGAAAAATCATATAAAGCAGACATACAACAACTTATCGAAATTCGTGTCAAAAAAGAAGGCGGCGGTAATGAAACAGGAGAACTTATTGATCGCGTTTACGAAGAATTGAAAGTAAAAGATCCACAAGGAGAAATAGATAAAAAATCTCTCTCTAAAGCACTTGAACAGGTTATGTTTAAGATGATTCGAGCAGATGTTGTAACCAAACAAAAAAGAGTTGACGGAAGAAAAGTTGATGAAATCCGCGAAATTACTACACAGGTTGGTATTCTTCCAAGAACTCATGGCTCGGCATTGTTTAATCGAGGTATCACGCAGGCACTCAGTATCGCAACACTTGGATCTCCGAGGCTTGGGCAATTGATCGAGTCAGCTGAAGGAGAAGTAGACAAGCGATATATCCATCATTACTCAGGACTTCCTTATTCATTTGGACAAGCAGGCCGATTAGGTTTTGTTTCACGACGCGAAATTGGTCATGGTGCACTAGCTGAGAGAGCACTTTTAGCAGTTATTCCAGATCAATCAGTCTTCCCATACACAATTCGAGTTGTTTCTGAAGTACTTTCACAAAATGGTTCAAGTTCTATGGCATCAACATGTGGTTCAACACTCGCACTTATGGATGCAGGAGTTCCAATTATTGCGCCTGTTGCTGGTATCTCAATTGGAATGATGTCAGATGGGGATAAATATGTTTTGATAACAGATATTATCGGTCTTGAGGATTTCTCAGGTGATATGGATTTCAAAGTTGCAGGAACAGAAAAAGGAATTACAGCAATTCAACTTGATGTCAAAATAGAAGGACTTACCGATGCGCAAGTTGTTGAGATTCTTGCTCGAGCACGAACAGCTCGTATGCAAATTCTTGAGAAAATGCTCGAAACTATCCCACAATCACGAGATGCAGTATCAGAATATGCTCCAAAAATAGAACAGATTCAGATTCCTGTTGACAAAATAGGAGAAGTAATTGGACCTGGTGGAAAGAATATTAAAGCAATTATTGCCACAACAGGTGCTGATGTAGACATTGATGATGATGGTAAGGTAAGTATTACTGGTGTTTCACCGGATGCTGTTAAGCAAGCTGTTGATTGGATCAGTGGCATGACTCGCGAAGTGACTCCTGGTGAAGAATTTGACGGAGAAGTAAAGAGAATTTTACCATTTGGTGCATTTGTTGAATATCTTCCAGGCCGTGAAGGAATGGTGCATGTCAGTAAGATGAGACGTGGATTTGTCAAAGATCCATCAGAAGTTGTATCAGTTGGGGATAAAGTTAAAGTCAAAGTCGAAGAGCGAGATCAGCAGGGACGAATTAATTTGACAATGCTTTTGGGTGATGACAATGATCAGCCACATCAACCTGGAAATGGTGACGGAGAAGGGGAAGGACACGAACCACAACCAAATTTCGACAGACCGCAATCAAGCTCAAGCTTTAACCGAGACGACCGAGCTCCAAGACGTCCATTTGAACGACGAAGTAGCAGTAGTAATGACCGACCAGCCTTTAATGCTAATTCATCAGATCGCCCTGACCGTTCAGCACATCCATTATCTCAACAATTAAGAAGGGAAAATGAAGCCAAAAGAAGCGGCCCCCGAAAATTCGGCCCCAAGAAGAGATTTAGTAGATAAGATTAGTTTATTCTTCCTTTGATTGTAAATTGGATCGTATTTCTTCAATTTGTCTTTTTGTTTCAGGTAAGTGTATGGTAACTATCTCCCAAATTTCTTTTAAGTTGACATCATCATAATTATGCGCAATTATATTACGCAAACCAATGATACTTTTCCATGGAACAACTATATGTTTTGTTCGAATTACTATTGGTAATCTTTTTGCAGCTTCAGCGATAATTTCTAGTCTACGCATAACTTTATCTTGTTCTTCATAGCTATTTTCAAACATGGAATACGAAATATTATTAATATATTGTTCAATAAGTTCGATTGAGAAGATAATATCGTTTAGATAAATCAGAGGATCTTTTTGCATTGAAGTACTATAAAATTTGTTTTTGCGTCGGGAGAATATATTTTTTTAATGATGGTTTAATCAAAGCATATTCAACGACATCAACTGATCTGCCCAGTGCAGATTGTAGATCATCCTGTAAATCAACTTTTAAAGCAACATACTCATAGCCATGTACCGTGTTCGGTAGCTCCACTAAAATATCTATATCGCTAGTTCTTTTTATATCTTTTCTCAAAGCAGAACCAAATAAACTAGCCCGAACGACTCCGTGCTTTTTGAGAATAGGAAGAGCTTTTTGTGTAATTGATTGCACATTCATAATTGTAGTATAGCATATCGTTTGGAAAATCAGTCTTTTTTAGTGTACAATGGATGTATGGATTCGACTGCCCCGACACCACCATCTGATACATCTCCACCTCCTGCTACACCTTCTACGGGCGGGGGAATGAATGGGGATAATTCTACAATCAATGGCGATAAGCCAATTGAAAATTTGCCAAGCAATCAAATCGTTGCAGAGAAAGAAAGTATGGAAGCAGTAAATGTCCAGACGACCAATGCTGCAGCGCAGGCTATGGGATCGATTGTTCAGCCAGCAGCAAAAGACAGCAAAGGCGAGTCATACGACCAGATACGAAAATTAGGAGATGTGGTTGCAAAAGCAGCAATACCTGACGATCTACGAAAAATTCTGAACGACCGTATAGCACGCCTGGCCTTGATCCGTTCAGGTGCAGGGTTTATGAGTTCCACATATATTATGGAATACGAATCAACTCAACGATATATAACGTGGATTACAGGGTATCCCTGGAGTAAGAGAAGTACAGATATCCTCGATCTGAAAAAAGCAAAAGAAATTCTGGATCGTGATCATTTTGGATTGGAGATGCTCAAAGCTCGTATGCTTGAGTATATTGCTTCGATCATGTTAAATATACAAAATAACGGCCCTGATTATGCTACTCAATCACCAATTCTTTGTTTTGTAGGCCTTGCCGGTACCGGTAAAACAACGTTTGCTATGTCGATTGCGGAAGCACTTGGACGACAATTTGTGCGTATTCCTTTTGGAGGAATGGCAGATTCACGAGTTCTTCGTGGACAGTCACGATTTTTCCCTGATGCAGAACCAGGTCAGGTATATAAAGGAATGGTCCATGCAGGGACTAAAAATCCGGTACTTCTTTTTGATGAGTTGGATCGTGTGACTGAAACAGCACGGGCAGATATCATGGGTGTGTTGATTGAGCTTTTGGATCCGGGTCAGAATAATGCTTTCTCTGATCACTATATCGACTATCCTGTTAATCTCTCAAACAGTCTTTTTGTGGCTACTGCTAACAATACAACAGCAATTTCAACAGCTGTTATCGATCGTCTGGAAATTATCCAAATGCCCTCATATAATGATGAAGAAAAAACAGAAATTGGTAAGCATTTTGTCCTACCAAAGGTACAAAAGCTTATTGGACTTAAACCTGAACAATTTGCAATTGACGATCCTGTCTGGGGAATTATTATCAGACCACTTGGATACGATCCTGGAATTCGTGGACTTGAACGACTAGTTAATATGATGTGTCGAAAAGCTGCACGAATGATCGTTGCTGGAGAAGCAAAAAGTGTCCGCGTTACTCCTGAGAACGTCAAAATTTTCACGTCGGAAATTTAGAAACTATCTTACAAAAATATGCTATACTTGATAAAATGCCTAACGAGAACAATCTAACTCCAAATACAAATTCTTCTAATACAGTTTCCTTCATGGCACTTGGTGGTCTTGAAGATGTGACCCGCAATATGTATCTGTATGAATACAACAATCAAATTTTGATTGTCGATTGTGGACTTGGTTTTCCTGATGAGTCAATGCTTGGAGTGGATCTCTTGCTTCCGGATATTTCTCATTTATTAGATATTCTCAAAGATGGTAAGAAAAAAATTGTTGGATTGGTTCTCACACATGGACATGAAGATCATATTGGTGGTTTGCCTTTTATTCTGCCACAATTACCGCAATTTCCTATCTACGCCTCGCCTCTGACTGCTGCACTTGCCAACGCCAAATTACAGGATTATAAATTGCCCGCAGATATTCAGACCGTCAAACTTGAGCAAAATGAACTACATCTCGGATCCTTTACCGTATCATTTGTGAGAGTTACTCATTCAATTTTGGATAGTGCTAATATCATCATCAAAACTCCTGTTGGGAATCTCTATCACGGAAGTGATTTCAAATTTGATTTGACCCCAGCGGATGGCAAGAGGACTGATTTTCTTAAGATAACAACAGCTGCACAGGAAGGATTTTTGGCAGTCATGTCTGATTGTCTAGGCTCTGATAGAGAAGGCTTCACTGCTTCTGAGCAAATGCTAGGGGAGCATTTCGAACGCGAGATGCGAAATTGTCCGGGGAAATTTATCATCACCACGTATTCATCCAATGTCACGCGTCTTAATCAAGCGATTCAAGCTGCTGAGATGGTAGGTCGAAAAGTGTGTTTTGTTGGAAGATCAATTATCAAAGTCAAACAAATTGCAGACCGGCTCGGATATCTGAAAATGCGTGATGGTACGGAAGTGCAGATTGCAGATTTGCCCAAATTTAAGAGTAAGCAGTTGCTTCTCATTGTCGCGGGAAGTCAGGGGCAAGAAAATTCTGCATTGACACGAATTGCAGAAGGTGATCATCGCGATGTCAGACCTG
>JBEPUU010000076.1:0-6452 GCA_041691355.1 bacterium
GTTGTGGAGCAAATCCATCTCATATACGAGCAATCGCTGAAGCACTTGGTCAGACAGTCCCTGCGAGTAAATACTCTCCTGCTTTTGAACTTCACCCAATGATTGGAACTAAATCGAATGCAAAAGATAAAAAGAAATTTCTTGGAGATTGGAAAGACTAGTATGAAAACTCTATGGGAATTCACATTACCACTTGAAGAAAAAGAGCGAATTGCAATCACTTACGGAGATCCAGCGGATGCACTTGATGCTATAGAAAATTATGCATTGTATCCTCTTCCAGATGCAATCAATAATTGGCATACGATTACACCATTATTAAAAAATGATCATACGTATGATGTTACTGCGTTCTATTCTCGAAGAAAAGCAGATCTTAGCAAAGAAAATGCACAACTGTTGTATGAGTACAATCAAAAAGCGTTTGATGCTGCAAAAGATAAGGGTGGACTTGTTCTGTATTATCAAGGAGTACTACTTTCAAATAATAATTCGTTATCGAATCCGAATCTTAAGCTTTCTTTTGTACCCAATTGCATGTCATTTTGTATTTGGAATACGTTGCAAGAAGCAAAAATGGGAGCAAAAACACCTGAGCACAAAAAAGCAACTCATATGACATCCTTTTGGTTTGATGGATTTACGATAGAAAAATACAATGTTCTGCTCAAACAAATTTCAGATAAAAAAACTCTAGTCTTCAAAAAAACGTTGTACAATTAATCCGTACTTGCATAGGCATGGCTTAGTACTCTATAGTTACTATATGGCCGATCAATTAATGCAAACGTTAACTGAAGATGTTGAAAAAGAACTACTCGATGAGATAATCAGAAATCTTGATCAAGCAACAATAACTGTTGAAGAAGCCCAACTGGTCGCACAAGAATTTCTCACCCTTCTTCCCATGCAAGATAAAAAAGATCTATTGGAAAAACTCTATAAATTGAGTCGGGATCACACCGAAACAAAAGAATTGTATCTCAAATATGCCAAGCCCATTGAAGAAGAAGATAGGCAACAAAAACTCGCTCTGATGAGTGAGCATATCAAAAACGGAAACATCGAACATGCACTAGCAGTAGCGAAGGGAGAAACGCCAAATGGGTGAAGCACCAGCAGTAGCACCAAAAGAGATAAATCCTGCAGGTGGACCTGAAGGTGCTAATGGTAATGGGCAGGAGCAGAAGAATAGGCTTATTGATAAAGCTAAAGATCGTGCCAGAAATTTTGGAAAAAGCCTTAAAGAGCGATTTGGAAGTAATACCTCTTCCTCAGAGCAAAAATTAAAAGATGTGGCAGCAGGAGCAGGCCTTGTGGATAAAGCAGCTGTAAGTCAAAATGATAAAGATATAAATACTGCTACAGCAGCATTTCGTGATCAACTTCAAAACCTTTCCCCAGAAGATTTCGCGAAACGCCCATTAACGCAAGAGCCCTCTGGTAATAGTGCTCATGAGTATTCTATGTGGTTGAGAGAGCAGCCAAGAGAAGTAAAAGTTAAGGATGGCAAAGTTACTATTAATCCGGATTCTATTAGTGCAACTGAAACACCAAAACAGCCAGCTACTGAAACTCCAAATGATAAGGCATCAGATGTAGATCTGTCAAGAAGTGTTGTAGGAAAAATTCAAGATAGATTGCAACAAAGATGGGATAAAAGAGCAGCTGGACCACGTACCAATCCTTCACAACAAACAGAAACTCCAATTGATCAACCTACCAAACCTGATTCTCCCGCAGTTGCTCAATACAAAAAAGACTTGAATGCTATGTTAAAAGACTATGGTGGTAAAATTCCAAAAAAAGGTAAAGATTTAAGTGAATTTCAAGAAAGAAGGGCTGCTGCAAGAGATACGTTAAGAGAATCAAACGAAGCTGCAAAGTTAAAAGCAGACGGGATAGTACGACCTGATGGTTTTATTGAAGGTCCAGATCGTGTAGGATTTACGCCCCCTATAGAAAATAATACTGACACTGCATCAACTGACAAACCGGCAACAACTCCTGATCCATACAATAGAATGCAAACCATGAGTAATAGTGAATTAGCCGATGAAGGCGATAATCCAACTGCAAAAAGAATTTTGGCAGAACCTGCGGGACAATCAACTCCTGCAAGTGAAGCTATGCGTCGTGAACTTATGCAGCAAGCGAAGCTTGAAGATTTGCAAAAATTGGCACAGGAAGGAAATGAAATCGCGAGAGCCGAGCTTCTTAGGAGAGAAAAAAATCCAAAAGGTCCAGATTTCAATACAAATTATCACCCTGATAAAGAAGATTCATCACCAGAAGCAGTTGCTAAAGAACCTACACATGCAGAAAATCTGAAAGGATTGGGAGTAGATCTCGCAGGTGAAACTGGCAAGACACTACTTGAGGCTATGAATGCAGATCCTGAATCAGCCAAAGGAGTTATGGAACAAGTTACAAAAGCACAAGATTTACAAAATCAGATGAGAGATATATTTAAGAATGCCGGGATACCTTTTAATGAAAAAGGCGGCCTTGATTTTGCATTGGGACAAGTTGCAACACTGTACAAAGATGAACTCGATGCTGCCACCGCAAGAGGAGAAGATGCTGCAAATGTCGAAAAAAGAAGCAAAATTTGGACAATATTAAAAGCATTATTATTAGCAACAGGAGTCTCAGCGGCAATTGCATTGGGTGCGGTTGTTGTTCCTACAACTGCACTTGCCTCATCCACAAAACGATAGAGTATACTATTCTCTTCGAATTTCCTCAACAGTATGATATCATTAGGGCATGATAAAGCCGCAAACATTAAAAGGATTTAGGGATTTTCTGCCTCAAGAAGCAAGAAAAAGACAGTATGTTATTAATCAACTCAAATCTGTTTTTGAATCGTTCGGATTTGAGCCACTTGAAACCCCTACTCTTGAATATCGCGAAGTTCTTTCGGGAAAATATGGTGAAGAGGGAGATAAATTGATGTACGACTTTGAAGACAACGGCAAGCGTCAAGTTGCGATGCGTTATGATCAGACAGTTCCCCTAGCCCGCGTCGTGGCACAATATCAAAATGAACTGCCAACACCATTCAAGCGATATCAAATACAAAATGTCTGGCGCGCCGAAAATACACAAAAAGGAAGATATCGAGAATTTTTACAGTGCGATATAGATATTGTCGGTATCGATTCCGCGCTATCAGATGTTGAGATAATTATAAGTACATTGCAGTGCTATAAAAAATTAGGATTTAAGAACATTACATTATTACTTAATGATCGCTCTGTTTTTGAAAGCATGTCTACAGAAGCAATTATAATTATCGACAAACTCAAAAAAATTGGGGAAGAAGAAGTTTGCAAACAACTTTTCGAAAAAAACTGTATCGGAAGTATTGAAGAAGGAAAAGCCTTACTAAAGAAACTCACAGATCATCCTGGAACACCCCGTATAAAAGAAATTATGAATAATCTCACACAATTGGGAGTCGACGTCAAATTCTCCCCTACTCTTGCTCGCGGACTTGATTACTATACGGGTATGATTTTAGAAATTGAATCAGCGGATTATCCTTATGGTTCTTTAGCGGGTGGTGGAAGATATGATAATTTAATTGGTATGTTTGCCGGAAGACAAATTCCCGCTGTTGGCTTGGCATTTGGGTTTGACAGAACAATTGAAGCAATGGACGCGCTTAATCTTTTTCCTATTGAATTAACGAACTCTTCAACCAACGTACTTGTAACAATTTTTTCGGATGATTTGAAACAAAAATCTCTTGAAATAGCCTCAAAATTACGAGAAAATGATATCAATACTGAAATTTATTTGGGTGAAATAAAAGAAAAAAATCCGCTTGAGAAACAACTCAAATATGCAGATCAAAAACAGATTCCTTATGTTATTATCATTGGTCCTGAAGAAACAGAAAATAATAGTATTACTGTCAAAGACATGCAATCGAGAACACAGGAAAAAACTACAGTCGAAAATTTTATCAATAAAAACATGAAGTAAGTATTATTATTTTCTCTTGATTCTTACTTCTTAATTCCTAATTCTCATAGTTATGCGTCTGTCCAAACATCATTTAGCTATCGTAGCACTTACCCTTTGTACTATCATATGGGGTGCTGCTGGTCCTTTCTTCAAATGGGCAATGCAAGATACTCCTCCTTTTACTCTCCTTTTTTTCAGATTTTGCATCGCAACACTTATTATGATTCCCTTGGCATACAAACAAATGCATATTAAATTTGAAGATTTCTATAAAATTCTTTTATTGGCACTTACAGGAATCACCTTTAATATCGGGCTTTATTATCTTGGGCTTTCCCTTTCTCAAAGTATTAATGCACCAATTATTGGATCAACTATGCCGATATTTCTTATTCTAGGTGCAATTATCTTTCTTCATGAAATTCCCAAACCAAAAGTAATCTTCGGGACATTTATCAGTTTGATCGGTACACTGATCATCATCTTAAGACCGGTTGATCATATGCCTCTTATAAAACTTCTTACAGGAAACAGCTATTTTATTTTATCTACACTATCACTTGTGAGTTTTACACTTCTTTTAAAAAAATTCAAACTTCCATATTCATCGGTAACAATAATATTTTGGATGTTCCTGCTTGCTACTATTATATTTTTCCTACCATTTGTTTTTGAAGAACACGCTACCAACTCTTTATCAACACTTAATTTTCGCGGATTTTTTGGTATTCTATATGGTGCCCTCTTCTCATCAATATTTGGACAAATCTTTTATAACTTCGCGGTAAAATCACTCAAATCAGGTGATATAGGAATTTTTAATTATCTCGGACCAATTATAACGGCACTCGTTGCTCTTCCCCTTCTTCATGAAGAAATTACATTTGCATACCTTCTTGGAAGTGTTTTTGTTTTTCTAGGACTTTTTATTGCAGAAATTAAATTTCACTACCATTTCTTCCATCGTCAATTCAATCACGATCCGTTGGTTGAATCAGGACCTTGACCGCCTCTTAGAAGCATCTATCATTCTCTGTGCAATAGTCCTTTGTGTTAATACGTCTACAGGTTGTCCTGTTAAGGCAGAAACTTCACCAATAATGTCTGGTACTACTGCTTTATTCCTTGCCGAATGAATTCTAGCCTTAATTGTACCTTCAGGTATTCCCAAACGTTGAGATATAACGCTTCCAGAATTACCTACCGCTACCCACAATAAAACCTCAGCATGGTCCTCTCCAAATAGTCTGGGTAGTGCGTCAAATAAATTCTTACCTGTCATTTTAGTATGTACAACCTCGTCTATAGGTTCAACTTTATCTGGTATATCTCCTGTATCAGCAAAAGTAATATTCCGTCCGGTCTGTCTGGATTCAATTCGAACAGTATCTGTTCCTCCATTTAATGCTGATCTTAGCAGATATCCTTTCAACTGTTCAAACGATGTAATGTTTGAAGGGTCAAAATTGAATCTTGTTACCATTCTAGACACGCCAAACCATGCCTCTTGTACAGCTTCCTCTGCAAGCGCAGGATTACGCAATTTCCTTGTTGCGGCGCCTACCATTCTGGAATTGAAATGTCCATGTACTTGCGTCCATATTTTCTCATTACCTTCATGTAGGAGTTGCATAGTGTCACCAATAGGTGGAAATGCACTAAAATCTTCTTTAGCTGTTTTTGTTTTGTTAATCTCAACCATTTGAAGGTTATATTATATGTTTAGTATTGGAGCTTGTCAATGAAGCTAGATTGCGCTATAATAATTCTATGAAATCAGCAATCCATCCAACATATTTCGAAAACGCTCAGGTAGTTTGTGTTTGTGGTAACAAATTTACTGTTGGTTCAACAAAGGAAAACATCCATATTGAATTGTGCTACAAATGTCACCCATTCTACACAGGTGAACAACGCTTTGTAGATACAGCATCACGTATTCAGAAGTTCCAAACCAAACAGAAAAAAGCTGTCGATTACAAAAAAGTAGTTACCAAAAAAGTTGAAGACAAAAAGAGACAACAAGAAGGACCAAAGTCACTCCGAGAAATGCTTATCGGACTCAAGTAGCAATCCACAACTTATCTTCTTTAGCAATTATTTGCTATCATAAGCATATGTCAAATTCAAACGAGAATTAAGAATAATGAACCAAGAATTAAGGAGAAACCATAATTCATAATTCTTGATTCGTAATTCAAACTTTATGAACGACTACCGATATACACAAATACAAGAACTTGAGCAAAAAATTGAGGAAACCAAATTGTTATTGGTTGATCCTGCTATGGTCGAATTGGCACAGGAAGAAATACAGGATTTGGAAAAACAAAAAAAGGAAATCGAAGAAAGTATCAATGCTTCCAGCACCAAAAGTGAGGAAAATTATGATTACAGAAATATTCTTTTGGAAGTAAGTGGCGCCGCAGGTGGAGATGAAGCGAAATTGTGGGCTGCAGAATTACTCATCATGTATG
>JBEPUU010000077.1:0-6383 GCA_041691355.1 bacterium
TTATTAATGTTGCCTATGATTGTACTTCTTTGCTCATATTTATTTAACATAAAAAATATATTTGGTGCAATTATAAAAGTAGTAGTTTTTTCGTTAATTTTAATTCAATTTTATAATTATTTCAGCCCAACATACACTTCAATCTTTCAAGTTCCAATTAATATTGCACATAGCCTTGGACCTGGAGGAGAGAGAAGTAGGCAGTATGTTATCTGGCTAAAAACTCATTATGATGGGGGATTGATTATGATAAGTGCATTAAAAAATGATCCACAGATGTTTCAACTTGGATATAATTATAAAACCTATATCCATGAAGGAACAGGTACCTATTGGAAACAATCTATTAAGTATCCCCAAAGATATGCAAAGTGGATTGTATTTGATTCTGAGGATAAAGATGATCAAGTAACTAGATTTATTGGAAAGTCTCCATACTTAGATGAATTTTATAATCGTGTGTATGATAATGAGGGAATAAGAATATATAAAATTAAAACGCAACCAGAATATACTGTACAATGAAATCAAAAATAATTCAATCATCTGCTCTTATTCTTACGACGCTTTTTGCCGTCATAGCAACGTATATCTCTTTTACAATGGGGAATATTCTTGCGTATAATGATGCTACAGCACATCTTAATACTGCGCGTCGCGTAATTGATAATCTTACTCCTGGAATGGTACAACTCGGGAGTGTATGGTTACCACTTTTACACATATTTGAAATACCATTTGTCGCTAATTATACGCTTTGGCAAACCGGCCTTGCTGGTTCAATTGTCTCGGGTTTAAGTTTTATTATAGCAAGCTTTTTCTTATATAAACTTACTTTAGTAATGACAAACAAACCATTTGCAGCACTTTTGGGGGTACTTGCATTTATCACAAACCTCAATCTTCTATATCTTCAATCAACCGCAATGTTTGAGCCACTCCTTATGGCAACAGAACTTGGAGCGGTTTACTTCCTTACAATATGGGCAAAGGATAAACAACTTAGAGATTTAATTCTTGCGGCATTTTTTACTATGCTCGCAACAGTAACCAGATACGATGGTTATGCACTCTTTCTAGCTGCAGGCATCTATGTATTAATCATCTCACTATTTAGTAATAGCAAAGCAAAAGAAAGCTCGCTTATTGTCTTTATAGCGCTTGCCAGCTTCGGTATTGCCATGTGGCTTTTGTATAATCTGATGATTTTTGGTGATGCCTTATACTTTGCCCGGAGTGAATACTCAGCAGCGGCTCAACAAAATATTTTGTATGCAAAAGGTGCTCTCTTGACCAAACATGATTTACTATTATCTTTTCTGACCTATTCATTTGCCACAGTATATAATAATGGTATTGTAATCATCGGAGCGGCGCTTACGGGAATGATTGTCTATTTATTCAGTAGAGCAAAAAAAATATATTATCTCGGACCACTTATTCTTCTTGTTCCCTATTTTTTTAATATCGCTTCTCTCTATCTTGGCCAATCCGTAATCTGGATGCCGGAACTGCCACCACACTATGATACCTATTTTAATATTAGATATGGCATTCTTATGCTTCCGGCATTTGCTTTCTTTGTTGGATATTTGACTTCTAAACATTACATTTTCATGATACTTGTAGTCTTTGCAATGATTGGACAGACGTATCTTTTTCTACATCCAGAAACGTTTGCAATGACAGCACGAAATAGGGGACTTGTTACTCTAAATGATACTGTTTCAAGTGTGAATGCGCAAACAAAAAAGGCTAGTTCTTTTTTGCATGATAATTACCAAAATGGACTTATTATGGTCAGTTCTGCGAGTAGCGATGCATTTATTTTTCGTTCTGGAATTCCTCTCAAAAATGATATTACCGAAGGAACCGGAAATTATTGGAGAGAATCACTACGTGATCCTTCAAAATATGCAACATGGCTTGTTTTCTTTGTAGATAGAACAGATAGAGTAGGAAAAGCGATGCCGCCGGATACTATACTGTCAGAAAAATATCAAATGGTCTACAAAGACCAAACATATGAAATATGGAAAAAGTTACCAAAATATTAGCGATATTTTTTGTTGTTGGAGTGATAATTATTGTAGCATTAATGGTATCTACAATAAAACCAAAAGAAACACATGCCGCAAGCACGATAACATTTTGGAAGTATCAGTGTATCGACACAATGAAAATTTCGCGTGATGATGCACGGAAATGGAAAGATAAAGTAGATCTGCAGCAGAACATTGATTGGGAAATGCAAACAATCAAAGGTCTGGGTGCCAATTGTGTCGCCATTGATACGCCATATGATGCAGAATTTATGCCCTATTTGCAAAAATGGGTAACATCAGCACGTTATCATAATTTGCATATCTGGTTTCGAGGAAATTTTGCCGGTTGGGAACAATGGTTTAATTACCCAAAAATTACCTCTACAGAGATGTATCTCAACAAACTCAAAACCTTCATTATAAGTAATTCGCAACTTTTTGAAGATGGAGACATCTTTACTGGGGCACCTGAAGCAGAGAACGGAGGACCGTTTGATCAGGTTGAAAAAAATGAATATCCGGACTTTCGCGCATTTCTGATAGATCAACATACAATAGAACAGCAGTCTTTTAAAAAAATTAATAAAAATGTCGAAATTAATTGGCAGTCTATGAACGGAGGACTCGCCAAAAGAATGCTTGATCAACATACTATCGATACTATCGGACACACGGTAACTATTGATCATTACATTAAAGATTCAAAAGATATGGGTATATATATCCGTTACTTCGCTACCAAATTTAAAAGCAAAGTAATCATAGGAGAATTTGGTGCACCAATACCAGAGATTAACGGATCAATGACGGAGGATGAACAAGCTGCATTCGTTAACAAGTTAATGCAAGAACTCGTTGCAAATCGAGATAATGTGAGAGGAATTAATTACTGGGATCTCTACGATGGCTCAACGGCACTCATGAATCCTGACCAAACACCCCGCAAAGTTGCAGCAATAATCAAAAGGTATTATTCGCCTGCAGTTGTTGAGGGACAAATTACCAATCAACTACAAGCTCCACTCGAAAACGTCACGATAAAATCTAATGATGGAAGCGCGCTAGCAGTTACTGATAGAAACGGACACTTCTCTTTTCCAACAGCTGCTGATGCTATAACAATCATTGTGAGCAATGGAGAAAATATAAACACATTGACTATAAAAAATATTGATCCAAGTCAGAAAATAACAAGAAATATTGTTTTAATGCCGCAAAATATAAGGTTGCTTGAGAAAATACAAATATTTTTTTATGATCACTTTAAGAGGTAATTTGTGAAACATCTTCTCATATCACCGCTAGTTTGTGCCAAAACCTCTACAATTCACATCAGAACTCAAACCACCGCAAATTCCGCCACCATAGCAAATATAAAGTAATTAATAAAACCCCATTTTTTTGCCTATAGTATGTAAATTTGGTATAATATCTCCTTATGAGAACTGTAGAAGCAAAAATAACAAGTTTGGCAGATGGGCAATCATTATTAACGGGAAATCTAAGTACCCGAACTGGTATATTAAGAACTTTTGTTCCTGAAGGGCAAATGGATACAGCTATACGAAACAATGCAACCCCTGAGGAAGCAGCAGCTCAAGCAGCTAAAATTAATAGTGCTGGACACATAGCACGCGAATTTGGAGAAGAAGGATATAACCCACGATTACGAGTAAGAAATCTTTATTCAAGAATTGTGCAACCAGCTGCACCTTACACTGATTCTGCTTTACTTGTCGCAGCAGTAGGCCCAAAATTTGCTCACATTGATACGTCAAAACCTTCCACCGAAAAAGAACTTAATAAAATGGTACAAACTCATTCTGTTTATACGTTACCTCGTGATGTACAAATAGAATACTGGCGAGATATACGTAAAACAAAAAATATTGTAAAAAAATTTATTGAAGAGACAGCAAAACCTGAAGACTATGTAATATTCGCCGCTGAGAATAATATTCTCGAAAGAACAAATCCTAAAAGAAGGACTTCACGATCAATAGCGCTTCCTCATACTCATATATTGGCAATTAATACTAATGATATTGTAGGGTTGGAGGAAGACACTATTGATTTTAATATGCGTCATGTCTTGGAAGAGCAAGAAGCACTCGCGCAAGTAGGCGAAGTATTAGGAAATAAAGTATATAACTCTCTTACAGGAGCAGATAAAGACAAAATTATTGGCAGATTTTCAGGTCGTATGGCAATGCCGTATGGATATTCAATACGATTTAATCCAAATATTAGTGATGGAGATTTTACTGATTTGATGTATGGACATAATGAAGCATATACAAAAACACTATTAGAATCGCCGGAATTATTGGCAGGTGCTACAATTCCGCAACCTTCGCAAAGAATTTATATTCTGGACAATCAAGTTATTATTGTACCGGAATTTACTTCATCCGGTGGTGTTTTGGAAGCAGCCGGAGTTCAGCTAGATCGATCACCTAATCATGTGCAACGAATAAAACAAAAAAACTTGAAAGAAATAAACCGGAGATTAAAAGCAGGATTTGCAAATAATAATACACAGGTACGAGAAGATGAAATAAGAGAAAGAGATATGAATTTGTTAAATAGTCTTATGGCAAATTCTGGAGTATATGAATAAAATAAATTGCAACAAACTAATGCGGTTTTGCAAAAATAAGAAGGCGATAGAGAGAAGTTCCGATTGGTGTACAGGTCTGAAGAATGAGCTGAGTTTTTTTGGATTGCGTTAAATAGCTGACTAGTGATGGATCGACAACCTTCTTATCCTCAATAATGTAATCATAATTCTTTCCATCCCTTCTCACAATAATAACATCTCCTTTTTGTAATTCTCCGAGACGCAAGAAAATTGTATTGAAATGGGTTAATTCCCAAGGAAGTCCTGAAGAATGTGCGAATAAATATATAGTTCCTGTTTGCCCTGGAAGTGATGTTCCCGTTGCCTGAGCCACACCGTGCTTTAGCGCTTCATCATAGAGCACCTGATTATTCGGATCGACATCAGGAATAACAGGGGATTGTGCATGAATTTTGGGAATAGTCACAAATATTCCATGTTCCGGGAGATGTTGCTGAACCTGCTGTGGAAATAAATAAATCTGAACAATCGGCCAAAAAATGTAAATGAAACCGCAAAGCGAAGCAATGAGTAACAAGTTACCGAGGTAATAAGAAAGAGATTTTCGTTTCATTGGTAGGTATTATACCTAACTCAGCTTCTAAATACAAAAATCCCCGTCAAGCGGGGATCGTAGATATTAGATTGCGTAGGCAAATCCTGGAGATCTCCCAGAGCGCAGTCTTAAGTATCCACCCATAAGCATCATCAGAATATTTCCGATGAATGCGATAAAAAACCAATTATTTCCCGTCACAGGAAGCATATTTGTCCCAATTCCTGAAGTAGACCCAGGTCCACCAGAAGATGATCCAACTGAGCTACCTCCACCACCACCTGAAGATGACGAGCCAGGAGTATTTCCACTCGTTGGTGTAGTAGCAGGCCATGAAGGCGTAGTTGGTTTGCTTTGTGTTGATGGAAGGCATGAGACAGTAATAGAACTTACATTCATCGGACCATTTATCAAATTTATAGCACTTGCAATACTTCCCGAGGCGATACTTACATTCCCACTATTATAGTCTGCTGAATTTCCACCTGTAAAATAAGTTGTTTTCAAATTATTGATAAGTGAGACAGAATTATTAATTAACACATTTGTTTCATTCGCAGAGAGATTGGTAATTGCATTAATTGACCCAACTCCGTTACCGGCAATCTTTTCATCAAACGCTGTGTTTTGTGTCGCAACAGAAATATTCGAAATATTTATAGGACCGTTTTTTGTATTAATACTTGCAGTGATATCTCCGGTTTTAATTGAAACATTTCCGTTGTTATTATTACTACTATTACTGCCGGTATTTGCATGTTGTGAGATAGTATTGATGACAGAGGCATTTTGATTTATAGAAATATTGATACCTGTTGATGATGAATTGTTAATAGAGTTTGTCGAATTTGCTCCATTTCCTGTTATTGTTGCTGATGAATTCTGTGAACTATCCGCTGATTGAGTAACAGTTGAAGAGTTGGCAGCCGTATTAACTGTTGTTGCGACATTTGCATTTCCCGTCTGAATGGCAGTGGTACCGTTATTGTTCGATGCGGTATTCCCACCGGTATTTGCTGTTGTATTTGTACTATTTGTGACTTGTGCATTATTTGATTGTTGTGAAGTTGTTTGTTGATTGGATGTCACATTGACAGTGTTATTCGAGCCTGATCCATTTCCTGAAACAGTAGTATCATCTGCAGAAGTGACACCTGGCAAC
>JBEPUU010000078.1:0-6380 GCA_041691355.1 bacterium
CCACGGTGTATTCCTCCACCAAATAAACTGACTCTCTGCGTTGTACCATCCTCACGTTTTCCAAAGTTAAGCGGTAAAAAAATACTTCTTGCTACAAAAGGCCGATTCTCTATTTCCGCAGCAATTTTATCAGCACGCATAGTATCAGGCTCATACCCCTTGATACTACTATCCAGCAACAATTTCATATCCGTTGGTCCCAATCTTTCTGTCATAGATGAAGTATTCTTAAAAGAATTGAAGCAGATTATATCATTAATACGTCGATAAAGAAGATTATAAATAATTTATTTCCCAAAACTTATCTCCGTTATATATCCCTTGATAAAATTTGTGTTGAATAACACAATGCATAATGATAAGATTCCCCGGAAGCAATTGAGGTGTTTATGTTCCAAATCGTCTTTCTCTTCTTTCGTATTCTTCAATCGCTTTCCCAAAGGCTTTCTCATCAAAATCAGGCCAGTAGGTTTCGGTAAAATATAGTTCACTGTACACGCATTGCCAAGCCAGATATCCACTCAGTCGTTGTGCTCCTCCTGTACGAATAACCAAATCAGGATCTGGTAGATTTTTGGTATAGAGATAGTCAGACAATAAATCAGATGTAATATCTATCGTTTGCACTTTGTCTGAGACTATTTGCTGTACTGCTTGTACGATTTCTTCTCTACCTCCGTAATTTAACGCAATGTTAACCTGAATGCCTGTATTATCTTTTGAATCTTCCACAACTTTTGCAATGTCTTCTCTGATATCTGGAGGAAACGCCATAACATTCCCTAGTATTCGGATTTTTCCACCATTTTTCATCAGTTTTTTCAATAAATTCCCTCTAAGAGCTTTACGGAAAAGATCCATCAAATAACTAACTTCTTCTTGATCTCTTTTCCAATTTTCAGTTGAAAATGCCCAAAATGTTATGTATGGTATATTGAGTTTTTGAGCGTGATTTACAATTTTTTCAATTTGTGTATATCCTTTTTTATGTCCAAGCAAAGAAGGTAATTTCTTTTCCCTCGCCCATCGCCTATTGCCATCCATAATAAAAGCTATGTGTTGTATCATATAGTTTGTAAAAATATTTTATTATTTGAAAGCATTTCTGATTGTTCAAGACACCAGAGAGAATAATTTTTGGGTTTTTTCTTAACTGTTTTCAGGAAATCTTTCCACTCTATCCATTTATATTCTTCAACCTCTTTAGGATTGGGTTTGGGAGTGGTAGAAACTCTCGCAACATATACAGGACAGATTTCATGTTCAAAAATTCCATTCATTTCTACTCGATATTTATAATATGGAATAACAAGAGTGAGATCTTTTGGTGTTAATCCCAATTCAAATTTGAGTCTTCTTTTGACTGCATCTTCAGTTTTCTCGCCCGGTCCTGGATGTCCACAGCAACTATTGGTCCATATTCCAGGAAATACTTTTTTACTCAGCGCTCGTTGAGTGAGGAGAAATTTACCTTCTTGATTGAATACATAACAAGAAAACGCCCGATGAAGCGGCGTATTGGCATTATGAGCCTCCAATTTAGGCATTATTCCAAGCTCTTCATCATTATCGTTGACCAAAACGACGTATTCCTGCATATTCTGCATACTATATAGTCGTGTTTTTTTGCTAAATCATTCGATTTTACTTATAATCAAGGTATGAAGCACATTGTTGAGCGGATACTTGATGGAGATGCTGGCGCAGTCGAGACGTTTTATCAAGAGTTTTCTCCTGGTATTTTGAACTATTTAAAACGAAAATTACCCAGAACTGAAGATGCGCAAGAAATTCTCAATGATGTTTTTCTCGATGCCATTGAAGGATTGCCAACTCTTAATAAAAATGAAAACGTGAAGGCGTGGCTTTATAAAATTGCACAGCACGACGTAGTAAATTTTTATCGCAAAAAGAAAATTAAATCTCTCATTTTTTCTCAATTCCCTTATTTGAAAATTATTGCGGCAGAAATTAATCAGCCAGAATTTCAACTTGAAAAAAAAGAAATAAAAGTACGATTGCAGATAGCATTTGAAAAACTTTCACTCAAATATCAACAAATTCTTCGTATGCATTATATTGATGCATTGCCGGTAAAAATTATTTCTCTAAACCTAAATTTATCTTTCAAGGCAACAGAATCACTTCTCTATCGCGCTAGACAACAATTTATTATCTATTATGAAACAACGTGATTTCGTAGCAATTCTTCAAGAACGAGCTCGCGAGCAAAAAAAAGCAATGGATGCTATACCGTTTCCAAAATTTTTTGCTTTTGTAATAGAATGGCTCAGTGATCATCCATGGAGGTTTCTCATTCCCCTAGCATTTGTAATCTCTTTAGTATTAAGAGGAATCATCGGACACTCATATACAAATCTTGTCTTACAAATATTTCGAAGCCTTTAATCTATGAAAAAAAGAGTTGTTGTTATTTATGCGAGTTATCTCTGGACGAAAGTTCTTATTGGACTCACATTCCATCCATATCGTTCGATTAAGGAAACTCTCCGTAGGCCTGTACTGTTGCCCGTAATTTTCTCACCACTTATCGCAATCGCTCTTCTTTTTCTTGCTGCAAAAATTGGATCTCTTCTTATCAGTATTTATGGCAGAGAACGCGATGCAGTAGCAATTTTTCTCAGCACCACCCTTATCTCAATCATCTTCTGGCAAGCCCTCCTCTTATATTTTCTCATCAGCTTTTTTGTGGCGAGAAGAAGGAGATGATTTTCTCTCTTCTCTCTCCTTTCTTGAACACTCCAAAGTATATTGTGCAATAGGATGATTACTATCATATCCCAATGCCATAAGCCATCTCATAATAATAAAATCTTTTGGAATAGTAAAACCATTTTGTGTATTATAAATTGTTTTTATACCTATGCTTGATCTTTTATGAAGCTCAGTTTGAGGTAAATCACCTGTCAAAAGACTGAGCATATTCCCAGTCTTTCCAATCTGATCTGGCATATCTATCATAGATTGAGATAGAGTTTCTTCTTCAGGAAAAAGGGAATATTTTTGTATTCGTTGAACGTGTTCTGCAAACACAAAAGAATCACTAAGAAGCCGCATACGATCTTTTTGAGTGAAATCAACAGTTGTTCCGCCTATTCTTCGAAGCATAATGTCATAGACAGCGCCATTTTCCTTAATACCTACAGATTCACAGAATACTTTAAGAGTTGGTTCAGTCATTGTCATTTCTCCTGATTCAAAACGCGCTACTGAAGAATCATCATAATATATCTGATCCCCAAGTTTTGATTGAGTAACGCCTGACTGTACGCGAAGATATTTCACTTGATCTTTTGGCAAAGCTTCTGCAAATTTATCTGCTGATAGTGGACTCATTTCGTTTGATAAAAGATGGAACATTCTACCCTCTTTACTACGTGGATCAATATTTGCTGCAATAAGCATACTATTTAGTCTATCCGGAGACGGTTTGTTTCTATCAGTTTTATACCTGCTCATATCTCCTGGATCACTCATACCAGATTCTTTAGCAAATGTACTATCTGATTTTAACGTAGAAAGTGCAAGCAAATATATTGCTCTATCTAAAGTCATGTCTCCCCTAGACAATGTGCGGAGCCAGTTTCGACTTTCCCTTATTTTATTTATCTTCTCCATACGATGATCTGTTGGACGAATGCCACACGCAATAAGGCCTTTGTATACTCGATTGAGCTCAAGTGATCGGTTACCGGTTTCAAAATTATAAAAATTTGAGAAATTTATTCCTGTATGTTCGGTAACTTGTACCCCCAATATTCCATGTCCTTCTCTTGCTTGTTTCGCATACCAACCTGCTCGCTGGATTTCCACAGGCACACCAGTATCCATTTTGGGTACAAAACCTATACCCTCCTCTACTTCCATGGCTCTTTCAGAAATCCCACCATTAGAAAGAAATATTCCTATTTTTCTTTGTCGATCTTCCTCTGAATCTTCAGGATATACGTCAGCCATATCCGTTAAATGATTAGTACCAGCGACAATGTAATTATGTACTGTAGAAGGTGACACTTCTAAGGTATCAGCAATTTCTTGCTGAGACATTCCATTGGCTAGTGCGATAAGAATTTCTTTATGTGGATTACCTCTTAATGTCTTATCTAAATGATCAATTCTACGAACAATGGTCTCATCAGGTAGTAATTCTTTACCTGCTTCGAGTGCTAAAGCAAGCTCATTTACCTCGTCATTTCTTACTCTCTGTGGGCGACGGGCTTCTTTTTTATATAAAGTCTCAATCGAATTCCTTGATATACGCATAAACCACTTCCAGCGCGTATTTTCACCATCATCCTTATACGCATTCCATCTTCGATAAGAAATTAATAATGCATTACTCACAGCTTCTTCCACTCTATGATAGTCTAAAGCACTCCCCTCATGAACAAAAAGTCTGCAAACAGTGACTTGTTGATCAAAAAGTTTAGTGAATTCTTCAAATTCTTCTGGTTGCTCATCTGGTCGAAGTCTGTGAGGGTAACTTTCCAATGGTCTTTCTCGAGTTGGGGTGGGTACGTCAATGGTTACAGCGGTTACAGCTCTAGAAGCTCTTGGCAGAGTACCTGGAACTTTCATAATTGAAAAAACAACATCTGCCTTGGGCACTTTTCTTCTTTTAGGTTCTGTACCCAATTCTTCTGATGTTTGTCCTAAATCTCGTTGGGTGTGTCTTTTCTCACTATCTTTCCCTGCCATAGTTGAGCATTATAATCTCTTGTGAGGCTAATCGCAAATTATATGAAATTATTTCTTTGTTACCTTTGGTCCTTTTTTGGTGTCTTCGACCATGTATCCTAGCTTTTCAATTTTTGCACGGACCTGATCTGCGGCGTTGAATTTACGTTGTTTGCGAAAATGTTGTCGTTCTTCGACTAGCTGTTGAATATGTCCTGGAATAATATGCTGAGCATTTTTTAATTGCTCACTCAGTTCTTGTAGATTTAGCCCTAATACCCTATCCATTTTAAAGAGAATTCGGAGTTTTGGGCCCGTTGGGAATGGAGATTTTACAACTTCCCACATCACGGCAAGTGCTTGTGCAGTATTGAGATCATCATTGAGTGCGTCCAAAAATCGTTTTTCAAAATCTTCAACAACTCCTGCTGGAACTCTTCCCTGACTGGAAGATGGATCTTCCCAACGGCTGATATCGATAACTAATTTTTTAAAAGCATTTTGCGCAGCATCAAGCGCATCAAAAGTGAAGTTCATTTCTTGTCGATAATGAGTCTGTAGGTACAAATATCTGAGAGCCAATACATCATATCCCTCTTTTTCGAGATCGTACACAGTATACAGATTGCCTTTGCTTTTGCTCATTCGCTCTCCATTGACAAGAATAAATGCCCCATGCATCCAATAATTCACAAATTTTTTCCCTGTTGCTGCCTCAGATTGTGCAATTTCATTAGGGTGATGAGTTTCTTTCAAATCAGTTCCACCTGTGTGAATATCAAATGTCTCACCGAGATACTTCATACTCATGGCACTACATTCGATATGCCATCCAGGAAATCCAACACCCCACGGACTTTTCCATTCCATTTGCCGCTTTTCTCGTAACGCGTCTTCTGAATTTGCTTTTGATGTGGCCATGTATTCTTTAAATGTTACTCCTTCAGGATAACTAAATTTCCATAATGCAAAATCACGTTGGTTCTTTTTCTCAGGATTTATCTCAACTCTGGCACCGGATTTGATCTGATCAAGACTTGAGAGTTCACCGTATTTGGGGAACTTTGAGGTATTAAAATAAATTCCGTCTGATGTTCGATATGTAAATCCTTTTTCTTCTAATCGTTTTACCAAATCAACCTGTTCTCGTATATGATCTGTTGCTTTGACAAATTTCTTAGGTCGAGTTAAATTTAATTTTTCAAAATCTTTGATGAAAACATCAGAATAAAATTCAGCAATTTCCCAGGCTGTTTTACCTTCTTTTTTGGCAGCCTTTTCCATACGATCTTCACCCAAATCAGCATCTCCCAAATTATCCCCTGTCAGATGTCCGACATCTGTTAAGTTCATAATGTAACTCACATCATATCCGTTATATTGTAAAACTCGAAGCAAAAGATCTGCTGATGTATATGTGCGGAAATTACCAATGTGGGCAAATGAATACACAGTCGGACCACAGGTATACATCCCAACTTGCAACGGATGAATAGTTTTAAATTCCTGGACTTTCTTCGTTAATGAGTTATACAGCTTTAGCATATGGATGCATTATAGCTGATGCGGGCACGGAATTCAAAAGAGGAATGGTTACCCACTTGCTCCGCGGTTGATTTCTGTCTTAGTCTTTGCCATTGTTACTGCAACGGGTTGTTTCATTCTGTTTCTTCCAGTGTGTT
>JBEPUU010000079.1:0-6337 GCA_041691355.1 bacterium
CCCTTTCAGGTGCCTACTAACAAATTTCAGAGCCTAAATTGTTAATTCCTCTATCTTAAGAATGCGGGGATTCTTAAGTCACCCATTTCGTTTAGTAAGCAATTAAATTTTTTTATGTCTCTTATATGAATTTATCCAAGTCATTATAAAATTGCTTTTAGAAGATCTTCTACAGTTACCTCTGTCTGACGAAGTATTGCTCTGAGTGTTCCTTGAGGAATAGGTTTGGGATGTACTGCCACTTGAGTCCATCTACCGTCAGGATGACTCATACGGAAATGGCTGCCTTTTTTGCCAACAACTTGAAATCCCATTCGTTCCAATACAGTTATAAGTTGTTTTCCTTTAACATTTCGTGGTAGTTTGCTCATTATGCAAAAGAAATTTTTATACCTGAGGGAATAGTAATTTTTGCAGATGTTACAATTTGCTCTTCTACATTATCCACTGGTACTTCTTTTCCTTCTTTTGCAAGTGATTCTATAGCAAGCTCTATACCATCTTTAATACTTGATAAAACTTCTTCAACACTATCAGCATAATCTGAAATGCCAAGAGTAGGACAATATGCAACATAAACCAAAGATCCATCTTCATATTGTTCTTTTTCTATAATAATACGATAATTTAACATCTGCTTTTCCATAGAGTGAGTATACACCATATAAATGTTTACAGCAATATAAATTTGCTAATTTAATTGTTTTTGTCAACGGAAGATTCTTCTGAAACGAACTCTTCTGTTGGAGATATAAAAAAAGCACCCTCTCAGGTGCTTACTAAAGAAGTTCTGAGCCTAATCGTTAATTCCTCTGTCTTAGGAATGCGGGGATGTCCCATTCGTCTTCGGCGCTTTTTTCATCTTTCTTCTCTTCCTGTTGTTGTGGCTGCATATTTTGTGGCGGAATGAATGAGTTTTGATCCTCTTGCTGTGGATCCTGTTGTGGCTGTGGTTGCGAGTTTTGTTGTTGGGGTTGCATAAATGGATCCTGCTGACGACTTAGCGGTGTTTGAGAAATTTGAGGAGTTGGTTGAGGTATGACAAACTGCTGCAAACGTTGTTTGGCTTGATCAAATCCTGTTGCGACGACTGTAATTCTGATCTGATCATGCATTGTCTCATCAATTGTGGCACCGAAGATAATATTGGCATCTGGATCTGCTGCTGCTGAGATAATTTTTGCAGCTTCATCAACTTCGGACATTGTAAGATCTGGTCCGCCGACAACGTTAAAAAGTACTCCGCGTGCACCATCCATAGAAATTTCAAGAAGTGGTGATGCTATAGCTGATCGGGCTGCTGTTTGCGCCCTGTTTTCTCCGATTCCTGAACCAATTCCCATCAAAGAAGATCCAGCATTAACCATAATATTGCGCACATCGGCAAAATCAACGTTAATAAGACCGGGCATTGTAATGATCTCAGAAATTCCTTGAACACCTTGGGTAAGAACTGAATCTGCAACTTTAAACGCATCAAGGAGTGATAATTTACGGTCAACGACATCCAAAATTCGCTGATTTGGTATGACGATCAGTGTATCAACTTTATCTTTAAGGCTGTCTATTCCTTCTTCTGCAGAAACCATCCTGCGAGTTCCTTCAAAGAGAAAAGGTTTGGTGACAACCGCAACAGTTAACGCACCAATTTCTTTGGCAACTTCAGCAACAACAGATGTCGCGCCTGTACCGGTACCGCCACCCATTCCTGCAGTAAGAAAAACCATATCAGAGCCTTCAAGGACGTGTTTAATCTTTTCTCTGGATTCTTCCGCTGCCTCCCTACCAATCTCCGGATCTCCACCGGATCCCAATCCCTTTGTGAAATTATCACAAATTTGTATTTTGGTGTCAGCTTTATTAAGAAGAAGTGCCTGTGCATCAGTGTTGACGGAGATAAAATCAACCCCGTAGATATTCCCTGCGGAGATCATCGAACCTATAGCGTTACTTCCTCCACCACCAATACCCATGACTCGGATTTTTGCAAAATTAGTAGCTTGAGGTCGAATTAACATAAGTGGATATTTCACAAATCCTACCAGATGGTACTAACAATTGCAAGCCGGTAAAATCAAGCTTTTCAATAATTATGAGTGACAATTCCAGCATTTGTAACAGAAACAGATTTGCACGGGTTAGCACTATCATCGCTATCGATCGTCACAGCAAGGGTTCCACCAGGTTTGATACGCTTATCCCCGGAGATGCCGTCGTTTTGTTCGCCTTCCTGTGTAATTTCTATATTTGCTGCAGTATAGCGGGGATTTTTGTTTTGAATAATTATGTCACAAACTCCAGAACCATCTATTATCCTTTTTTGTGCATAAACGATTTTTAAATCCTTAACTGGAAAACCTGTTGTTGGGTTGTACTGATCCCCGATTATAAGAGAATTAAGTTTGGGATTATTAAACCCAAAAACATTCATCAATGTACTAAGTCCAATGAAAAAAACAATTGAGATACTAATTCTAAAAATACCTTTTACAAGTAATACATTTCCCCTCCCTTTAGGATTGTCATTTTTCTTTTTTGAACGGACAAAATGCAAGCGCAATCCAGCGATACAATAGACAATTCCTAAAGCCAAAATAATGAATAATATACTATTTAATAGTGGTGAAATACTTGATCCGATATTAATCGCCTCTTGTTCGTCTTGAACAAAATAAAGCGTGATAAGAAGCAATAACAGACCTGCAAGAAATACACCAATGAGGATATAGCTAGAAAGAATATCAAACTTTTTATACAGCTTTTGCATTACTCAATTCTATGGAATGAAGCTTTTTACTAAATTAATGGCCTTTTTAACTACTTTTGCAAAGGCAAAATTCCCCCCGGGAAGTGAGAATTTCATCGAAGATTCTTTTGTGCTCGATGTACTCATTCCATAACGAACAAGACCAACTGCTGTTGAGAACGCGGGATGCTGTACTTCATCGATAATTCCTTTTACATCTGTTGGCATGCCAATCCGCACAGGCATTGCAAGAGTACGACGGGCTGCCTCACGAAGTCCGACTGTTAATGCTCCGCCTCCAGTAAAGACAACACCTGCTGGTGTCTGTGCAGCAAAGCCACTTTTTTTAATTTCAAGCGCAATCATTGTGCAAATTTCATTAAGTCGTGGACGGATAATCCCATCAACCAACGTCTTTTGTGAAACCTTTCTGATTTCCTCTGAAAGATTTAAGGATGAGAGATCTACTTCATCCGATGCTTTGATTTCTTTTGCTTCAAGAGCATCTTCTGAGCGTACAACTCTTTTTGCTTGAGTTTGGGAGAAATATAATTTTATTTTTTCAGCACTTTCAAGAGAAATACGAAGACCAATTGCTAAATCATTGGTCACATGGCGCGCGCCAATTGCGAGAACGGATGAATATGCCATTGAGCCCTCTGTATAAATCGCAATATCTGTTGTACCTGCGCCGATATCTACCAGAACAACACCCAATTCTTTTTCGGTATCTGAAAGAACTGCGAGTGAACTTGCATATCCACTAAATGCAAAACTGTCGACATCAACTCCGACGTTTGAGAATGCTTTCTCAAGATTTCTGAGTGAAACTGTATTAGCAGTAACAATATGTGTGTCTACTTCCAGTCGAGTTCCCGACATTCCAACCGGATCTTTAATACCTTCTTGTCCATCGACAATATAATTTCTTGGTAGCACATGAATAATATCCCGTGTTGATGGAATAGAGATTGCTTTTGCAGCATCAATTACACGCTGAAGATCGCTTTCTGAAATTTCACCATTTGGAGTAGCCACAGCAACGACTCCGCGTGAATTTTGACAATTTATCTGACTACCACCAAGTGAAACGATCACATGAGATGCAGAATACCCTGCCATACGCTCAGCAGATTCCAATGAACTGTTGATAGCCTGGACTGCTTCATCAATATCAACGACTTGTCCTTTGCGGATTCCTTGAGATTTCACTTCTGAAACTCCCAGGACACTAATTACGTTTTCGACAACTTTGGCAATTACCGTAACTATCTTATACGTACCGACATCAATTGCAACAATAATTCTACCTTCCATAAATATTTTTTATTTTATATGAACTCTTTGAAATAACGCAAAATCACGCATCAAACCAGCAGTATGCGCTCGATTTTGCGTCTAACTGACAAATTCTCACTTGATTACAATCACGGGTTGATCAAATCGTAAATCAAGACTCGAGAATTGTCTCCCTTCCATTGTAAGATGAGAAAGGATGTATTGTAAAGAGGCTATTTGCGTCATTATATCTTTTTGAGAAGAAAAAGTCACTTTGCCGCCGTTCTGTAAGGTAATTATGTAAGTATCATTTTCACTCGTTAGAGACGTATACTGTATTTGATCTTTCTGTAAACCTTCTTGCAGGTGATTGTAAAATTTGATACTTGCTTCAGATTGCGCTGGATTTACAGTTTGCTGCGCAAGAACTGCATGAGGCTTTTGTGTTCTTAATACAAAATAATAATATGACCCACCCGCCGAGAGTAAGAGGGTTGATAATAAAACGACAGTGAAAAACATAATTTTTTTAATAAATCGTTTGCGTTTACGCGGCAATTCTTTTTTCTTTTGCATCGTGTACCTCCTTTATAATTTTTTCTCCTGCATCAAGATGAATTAATTTCTTAGCTTCTGCTTTATGACTTGAATATATATCCAAATGAGTAATCATGTGAGTAACTTTCTGCAGTAATTCTTCAGATGTAATCGTTAGCTGATCGACAACTTCTGCAAGTCCAACTTTCTTCATAAACTTTGCATTGGTCAGTTGCTCATTGCGTTGACCGTATGGTAATGGAATAAGAAGAGACGGTTTGGCAAGATATAAAAGCTCTGTCAGTGTATTAATTCCTGAGCGTGAAATTACCAAATCTGCTTGTACAATATGTTTCATAACCTCTTCGGTGTCAATAAATTTGCACAATGTATATCGTTTTTGCAAATCAGGTGATAATTGTGAAACTTTTTTTTCTAACCTTGCATAATCACCAAATTGTTGCGCATCCCCTGTCTGATGAATGATAGTATATTTTTCTAGAAGTTCGGTTAGACATTCCTCAATCAAAATATTAATTCCATGTGCTCCTCCACTTCCTCCCGTTATATAAACCAAGGGAAAATCACTTTTTTTTGTACTATTCCCTGATCCCCATTCCTTTTTCCCTGCCTCCAGAAATTCTTTTCGTAACGGATTTCCTGTCAGGACAGTTTTGTTTTGAGGAAAAAATTTCTGTGATTCTTGCCACGAAACACATATTGTAGTCGCAAATTTCAATGCAATTTTGTTGGCAAGTCCTGCGTGAAGTATTTGTTCATGGATAACAATCGGCACTTTCAAACGTGCGGCTGCCAGAACAACGGGTATTGAAATATATCCACCAAATGATAAGACAACATCAGGATGATACTTTTTTAGTATTGTATTTGCTTGAGACAAACCAACAGGTATTTTTATAAGTGATGAAAGGGTGTGTTTGGTAAATTTTCTCTGAAGTCGTCCAGTTGTTATTGTTTGAAACTCTAGACCTAATCGTTTTGCAGTCTGATATTCAAATGACAACGCAGAATCTCCTTCAAATGTATGTTTGCGTCCAACAAGCAACACTTCCCAATCTTTGGGCATTTGCTCAATAACTGCAAGGGCCGGCGAAAAATGCCCACCACCACCAACGGCGATTAAAACCTTCATTTATTTAGTATAGCATTGTTGAGGAAATTTGAAACGGATGAGGGTTTTAGCATTCCATTAATCTACGCCGATATTCCTTATTTTCAGATGCTATACGATCGCAAATTCTCGCACTGACTAGCATATTTTTACTTCGTTGTTCATTAGCTCTTCTACGAGCTCTATTTTCTTCATTACTCAACCTTATAAATTCGTCTCGCACCATATCACTTCCTGATATTTCTTCAACTAACCCTGTGTTTGCTGGATGCTTTGATGCCACACCGATTAGATTCCTCTGATTGAGGTTTAAGATAATACGACGTGGGGTTTGAGGACCCTCTTCAGCCCCAACAACGAATGAATCACGATTCTCTTCAGGGACTCTTAATGCATAATTTACTACGATAGTAGCATCACTTGATGTAAGACGATCTGCCCCTTTCTGCAGGACATTAAGGTCAACATGTCTATGACCTTCTATACCTTTCATGTCCCATATTATAACTAGATTGGATTAAAAATACAATTTATTGGGTAATTATTAAAACTAGTTAAAAAGAAAAGTATTTATATTTTATCTTTAAACCATTCTATGAGGATATCATCATACACAGCACGGAATTTTTCGTTGTGTATTGAAT
>JBEPUU010000080.1:0-6309 GCA_041691355.1 bacterium
AAGAGACAGTGGTTTATCAGTAAAATTATTTGGAGAAAAATCACCCATATTTGATATTGAACATATTTATTTGTTTAACAAAAAAAGTTTAGCAATGCTTTTTGAAAAAAATAATTTCATAGTTCAACAGATATTTCCTATAAAGAATACATATCCACTTTCGTACTGGATAAGAATGGCACCATTACCAACATTCATAAAAGCGCTATCTAATCCATTTTCATCCAAAACGGTATCATTAAATGCGGGAAATATTGGAATTGTAGTTCGAAAATAAAATGCATTAACGATCCTCTTTACGTATTTGACTTTTTTGATGTTGGCTCATATTTGTTAAAAAAGTAAAAGAATAAAAGTGATAAAGGTAAATAAAGTAAAACTAATTTTGGAAAATAACTCATTGTAAGTACAGGTAGCATATTTACGATCGAGAAATAACCTATCCATGTTTCTTTTTTATAATACGATGCCAACAAAAATGTTGCTAATATAAGTGGAATGAACATCGGGTATGAATATCGAAATGATGAAACCATAATCCAAGAAAAATGATCAGTAGGTGCCACACTCAAGAACATGAAATTGACTATACCGATAAGAGAAAGCAGTAGTACACCATGAGGAAGTGTGGCTTTTCTTTTATACTTTGCATACAGTGCAACAAGTGGAATGAGAAGTGTAAGCCCCCAAAGTTTGTATTCTCCAAAAAACGCATTGAACATAACCGCAGGATACATCACGGCAGCATTCCACATATGCATAATATTTTCATAGATAGGTACACAAGGGAATTGTAATAAACAAATTGGCCATATAGGATTGCCGACCGCGAGATAATTTCTCACATACCAAAATATACCAAATAGTAAAAAAGGAGGTAGAAAAGCTAAAAACCTGGTAACACTAACTGTTTTCCAAAGGGATTTTCCATATACACATAACAACACAATCATAAACGGCCATCCAGAATATTTTGACCCAACTATCATGCCAAACAAAAAACCGAGAAAAAAATAATAGAGATATGTCTTTTTGGGAGATTCAAGCATAATTATAGAAAGACTAAACCATATTGCCATCCAGACATCAATACTTATCGCATTAAACCAACGAGAAATCACAGTAAGAGTACATATGGTTACTGCAAAGAGCAAGGCGTAATAACGCTCGAGCTTAAATTTCCTCGCGAGAAAAAAACAACAGAAAGATAAGATAATACTTGCAAAGAGATTTGAAATGGTTAGAGGAACGTGCAAGAACATCCATAATGTATCAAATATTTCAGAAGAGCCTGGATTAAACTGTACGAAAAGTCTTGTGCGAGGGAAATCCGAAAGATTGACAAACGTACCATCTAAAATGCTCTGAGAGATAGGGATATGATAGCTTGTACTGTCTCCAGGTGCAGGTATGGGGTTAATAATAACGCCTTGATAAAAATAATAAGCGAGCAAATAGAAAAAAAAGATTAATCCAATTTGTGCAAATATTTTTATGGCGTTTTTATTATTATTAATTTCTTTCATAATAAATAATATTTGTTCCACATGCGATTAAATGTATCATAGGTAATCTTTCAATAAAAGGTTCAATTGTTTTTAAGAACCGTGCAAGTATTTCTGGACAGAAATACGGAACGATACTAAAAAAAGTCTGTTTTTTTACAGTAAAACCATTTTGCTCAAACCATGTATTGAGAGTCGGTGGATAATACGACTTTTCTTCATGTTTACGGTGATATGGCGATATCTTTTCGATAATTTTTAGTACAGGATTATATCCATTCGGTTCAAGAACAATAATTTTTTTTGAAAGTGAACACAATGATGTAATAGCATCCTGAGGTCGGTATAAATGATGAAGCACTCCTCTGACTATTACAATATCAAACTCATTTTTTTTGAACAATTTGTCTGCATTATAGATATCTCCAATTTGAAAAAGAATGTTATTTCGAAGATTAGTTTTTACATTTTTGTTCGCAACTTGTATTGCAGATGCAGCCATATCAAAACCGATTATTTGTTTAGGTTTAACCAAATCATATATTTCAAATGTAAAAGTGCCGTCTCCACAACCTACATCAACAATCGTTGGAGATTTGCCTGAATATTTTTTTAAGAAAGATATAATTTCATCTGTTTGTCTTTTTGTAGCAATGTATGCGGAATATTTTTTAAAATTAGTATATTGATACCTACCTTTATTTTTAATATCTGCGTTAAATGCTTTCACATTTTTTTCTTTTTTCTTATTCATATTCAATTCTCTTCAATTCTCTTCAATTCTAACAAAAAGGTATATAATTAGCACTATGAAGATCTCATTTATCACAACGGTTTACAACGAAGAGAAAACTATTGATAAATTTCTTGAGTCACTATTTATTCAAACAAAAATGCCAGATGAAATTATTATTGTCGATGGGGGATCGAAAGATAAGACAGTTAATAGAATTAAGAATTATGAATCTAGAATTAAGGGTAAAAAAATTGTTTTTAGATTTTTTGTAAAACTAGGTAATAGGTCTGTTGGGAGAAATGCGGCGATAAACAATGCTACAGGAGATATTATCGTTTGTTCTGATTCAGGAAATATCCTGGATAAAGATTGGATAAAAAATATTACAGAACCATTTAGGAATAAAGAAATAGATGTTGTTGCAGGATATTATAAAGGACTTGCAGAAAATGTTTTTCAAAAATGCGTAATTCCATATGCATTTGTAATGCCGGATCGAGTCAATCCTGATACTTTTCTTCCCGCGACCAGGTCTGTCGCATTTACAAAAAAGATTTGGGAAAAAGTTGGAGGATTTAATGAAAAATTGTCACACAATGAAGATTATGCATTTGCAAAATCATTACAGAAAGCGAAAGCGAAAATTGTTTTCAAAAAAGATGCAATTGTCTACTGGATTCCTAGAAGCACTTTTAAACAAACCTTTATCATGCTTTTCCGTTTTGCATATGGTGATGCAGAGGCAAAAATATTTAGACCCAAAGTTTCTTTGGTTTTTCTTCGTTATTTGATTGGAATTTTGCTACTCTTCATATTTTTTAGTTCAAAATCATATGTATTGTTTAATACATTATCATTTATACTTATTTTATATATTGTTTGGGCGATTCGAAAAAACTATCGTTATGTTAACGATTTGAGAGCTATATATTTTCTACCCGCAATACAATTTGTAGCAGATTTTGCAGTACTACTTGGGACAAGTGGGGGAATAATAAAATTCATAAAGAGTAAAATTTAATATGGTATACTATCTTGATTCTAAAGTAATTAATGAAATCTTCATATACTAATATAAAGAATAAAACAATCCTCATAACAGGTGGCACTGGCTCGTTTGGCAATACTGTAGTCACTCGATTACTTCCCCTAGAACCAAAAAGAATTATTATATTTAGCAGAGACGAAAAGAAACAATTTGATATGCGAAATTCTTTTGATAATCAACTTTTGAAATTTATTATAGGAGATATACGTGATGAAAATAGTGTGATGCAGGCAATGGTAAATGTGGACTACGTTTTTCATGCTGCTGCACTTAAACAAGTTCCGACTGGTGAATTCTTTCCTATGGAAACTATAAAAACAAACATCCTTGGAGCAAACAATGTCGTCAAGGCAGCCCTATCAAATAAAGTCAAAAAAGTAATTGCGTTAAGCACGGATAAAGCTGTATATCCCATCAATGTCATGGGTATGTCAAAAGCCATAATGGAAAAAATTTTTCTCGCTGAAGCAAAAAGACAAAAACAAGAAGAGGGAAGAACTTTATTTTGTGTTGTTCGCTATGGAAATGTCCTCTATACTCGGGGTTCAGTGATACCATATTTTATTAATCAAATGAAACAAAATAAAAAGTTGCCGGTTACTCATTTTGGAATGACAAGGTTTCTTTTGCCATTACCTCAAGCAATAGAACTCGTTCTCTATGCCCTTTCGGAAGGAGAAGGGGGAAGCACGTATGTTTGCAAATCTCCGGCAACAACTATGGAGACATTGGCAAAATCTATGTGCAGTATGTTTAATTATGAAAAAGGATACTATGAAGTTGGGACGCGTGCTGGAGAGAAAATGCATGAAACGCTAATTACGCATGAAGAAATGGTACGAGCAAAAGATCTTGGTATGTATTATCAAATCCTCCCAGAAAGTCACGGACTTGATTATAACCAATACCTTTTTCATGGTAAGAAGGTTCGAACCGAAAAATACATACCTTTCACATCAGAAAACACTGAGAGACTTGGCATAAGACAAACAATCAAAATGCTTACTGGAATTCCGGAGATAAAAGGAGAACTAAGTAAATAAATTTCTTAAAGAATTTTATACAGCACTATTCTTGCAAATCCATCTTTAAGTTTTACAAAAAGTTTTTTTCTTCGTATAGATTTTTCACTAAAATTAACTTCTTCAAGCAAAATCGCATTTTTAGGAAGCACCTTTGATTTAGATATTTCTTGTATGAATAATTTCTTTTTACCCAAAGAGATAAATGCATTTGGATAAGGATCGAGTAATCCACGGACTAGATTATATATTTCTGTATATGTTATTTTTATTAGTTGATCTTTTTTAATTTCACTCTGAGATGGAGTGCGACGTTTATTGGGAGGATACTTATCGATATTTGTTTGTGGAGTAAAAACGAGTTCATTGTTAAGAGCATCTTCTATTAATTGTTCAGTCATTACGGTACCCACATCTACCATTCTTGCAAAGATGTTATGAACATTTCCCAGGAAAGAAATTGCTGATTGGTTATAAATAGGTCCATTATCAATCCCTTCTGACATTTTGAATATGCTAACGGCAGATTTTTTTTCGCCATTGGTGATCTGATGTTGAATAGGCGTTCCTCCGCGATAGCGAGGTAACGGTGATGGATGAAGACACAAACAAATAAAATCGGTAATAATTGGTTTTTTTACAATCCATGACCAACTGTAAAGGCATACAATGTTGATGTTATTCTCTTTTAGTATAGTATATATTCCCGATGTATTAACTGGATCAATAGAATAAATTTTTATTTGTTTTTTTATAATTGGAGAGATCCTAAATTCGGTTGAAGAAGGAATTATAAGTGTATCGAGAAGAAAATCTTTTCTTTTTTTTTGAAAAGCAAGAATATTTTTACATATTTCATAGCCCCAGTCTCGATAAACAACAAAAGCAATTTTTAGCATAATTCGTCTCTGAGCAGATGATATGCTTCAGCAATTTCAACCCCAATCTCTTTTCCATATATATGTGCCATTCTGATAAGATTTTCAGGACTTCGCGGGAAAGGATCATCTCTCACCTGAGTAGCATGACATTTATATAAATTAATTTTAAAATCCAACAATGTACCCTTATTATATTTCTCATGTAAATTGAGAAATATATTGGGAATTCGCAATTCTCGTAGTGACCAAAAGTAAGGTTCGTAATATTCAATAACAGTTGGAACAAAATGTCGCACTGTTTTTGGAAGTGGTCGTAGTGCAGTTATGCATGCATCAAAAACTGCTCTGTGATCCTGGTTATAACTAGATGAAGAGGGAATTGCAATTACAGTAGGTTTTATTTTTTCAATAACATCTTCTATTTTTTCAATTAATTCTTTTTGAGGTAACGTATCCAAACGACAAAACTCCTCGCCAGTATAGCTGACGAGTGTATCTACTTTTGCAAATTTATTTACATTATTTATCTCATCCATCCTACTTGTTAATTTTGTTTTTTTTGTAACATATTGTCTACTTGTGCCAACACTTATATAAAGAATAGTAACAGAAGACTTTTCTTTTTTACATTTTCCAATAAGTCCTCCAACTCCTAGAGCTTCATCATCTGGATGAGGAGAGATAACTAGTAGATTTGTGTTTTTATCGATAGTCATGTTCTATATATTTTTTAAATTCATTGAGATCATCCTCAATATGTACTGTTATATCAGGTTTAACGTACGAGCTCAAGGGGCGAGGCGTATAATTTTCTTTATATTCATATATTGTTTTTTTTATTAGTTGTTTGTTTCGTTCAAATACGTGGCAAAATTCTGATGCAAATTTAAAATAACTTATTTTTTTGCTGGTAAAAATGTTTAATAATCCAGTTTTATTTTTATTGGTAATAATTTCAGTAACCAGTCGATTTATTGAAATAGGATTAAAAAATATATTTGTATATGAGTCAATTGTATTGTTCTTACGTAGTTCCTTTACAATATATGTCTGTTCATCGTAAAAATTGGTTCTGATAATAAGTGTATTATGGTTCAAAATTTGTTCACTCACGTAT
>JBEPUU010000081.1:0-6256 GCA_041691355.1 bacterium
CACCACAAAAACCACTTACGATTGGTCATCTTCCACGAGTACGTGCAGATTTTACTTTTCAGAACTTCGCCGTCTCTGCAGGGAATCAACTTGCATTTGTTTCAGCACAGACTGTGGCTTCCAATTTGGGAACATCTTACAACCCGCTATTTCTCTATGGTCCTGTAGGAGTCGGGAAAACACATCTCATGCACGCAATTGCCAATGACGTCTACCAGCAAAATCCGATAAATAAAATCGTCTATATCACAAGTGAGGAATTTACAAATGAAGTTGTTGATGCCATCAGAAGTCATGAGACAGCACGGATGAAAAGAAGATTTCGCTCAACAAAGCTTCTTATCATTGATGATATTCAGTTTATCGAAGGAAAGGAAGCAACACAGGAAGAATTATTTCATACGTTTAATATTCTTATTGATAACGGGTCACAAATTTGCCTTACATCCGATCGTCCTCCTCAAGAGATAAAAAAACTTGAAGCACGTCTTTCTTCACGATTTTCAGGCGGGTTGACAGTAGATGTCTCTAAACCAGATTTTGAGCTAAAAGCAGCCATTGTTGGAATTAAAGCAAAAAAATATGGTTTTGATATTCCTTCTGAAGTTACGACACTTCTTGCAGAACAAGCTGAGGACACAAGAAGCTTGGAAGGATTATTATTACGTGTCATCACTCAAGCAACAACCTCCAACAGTCCGATAACAATTGAATTGGCAGAACAAGCTTTGGGAAATATGATAGAAGAAAAGAGACAACATCTTCATGCTGATGATATTATTTCGTATGTTTGTTCTTATTATCAAATTAAACCGACTCAGCTTAAAGGGCCGAAGAGAACGGCATCATTAGTAAAGGCAAGACAAGTTGCGATGTATTTAATGCAGACAGAATTAAGACTTACGTTAGTTGAAATCGGAAATCTTCTTGGTGGGAGAGATCATACAACTATTATGCATGGTGTGGATAAAATCAAAAACCTTGTGGATAAGAAGGAGCGGGTAAGTGAGGATATCTTGGGAATAACAAAATCATTTCGTGGATAACTAGTGGACTACTTTTAGTAAAAGGGTTATGAACATTTAATCCACAAAATTATTCACATACTATCCACATTTTCTTAGGCATACTACACACTTTTCTCTTTCACTATTATTACTATACCAAACCCTTTTTTTAGCATGAATATTCCTTCTTATAAGCTCCCTACTTATTGCTTTTTTCCACATTTCCATATACACTACTACAACAACTAAAAGATATATGAAGCTTACCTTACTAACTCCAAATCTTCAACAAAAACTTTCTTTCCTCAACAGAGCAATATCAACAAAGAACCAATTACCCATACTACTTAATATCCTTATTGAAACTCAAGAAAATACTATTAAGTTAAGCGCTACAGATTTAGAAATAGGAATTGAGATTACATGTCCCGCAACAATTGAAGAACCAGGTAAGACTACTGTACCTGCACGATTATTTACTGAACTCATTACCTCATTAATGGATGACACGCTTACTATTCAATCAACTGATACCAAGCTTGAAGTGTCTACAAAACGAACGAAAAGTATTTTCCAAACAGCAAATAGTGATGAATTTCCAAGACTTTACGAATCCAAAGGAGAAAAACTCGCGGTTCTCCAAGGAAAAGATATTAAAAGCGAATTCTCTTCTGTTGTATTTGCTGCAAGTTTGGAATCTACCCGTCCGGCGCTTTCAGGTATCCTGGTAAGAAAAGAATCGCTTGGATTTCTGTTAGTAGCAACCGATGGCTATCGTTTGTCTCTCAGACATTATAAAGTTACAGAGAGTAAAACAGGCGAAGAATCATTTATTATTCCCGCCCGGGTATTTCGTGAGTTGTTATCACTTAAAGAAAATGATGAAAATATCACTATGTTTGTCTCTAAAGATCAAAACCAAGTGCTCTTTGAGCAAGGAGATACACTTCTTGTCGGGCGATTAATAGAAGCAGAATTCCCTAATTTTGAAAAAATTATCCCTGCAGATTTCTCTGTAAATGTTTCATTTGATCGAGAAGAGTTATTAAAAGCGGTGAAGATTTGTTCTGTTTTTGCGCGAGATTCGGCAAATATTATTAAACTTTCATTAGGAAGAGATAGTATTACTGTCTCTTCTGGTTCATCTTCAGTTGGAGAAAATACTGTAAAAGTTGATGCAAAGTTACATGGAGAAGAAAATGAGATTGCTTTTAATTCTCGGTATTTACTTGATGTTTTGGGAAATGTTGAAGGAAAAGAATTAGTCTTCGATATGATTGGTCCATTAAATCCTGGAGTTTTTAAAATAAAAAACGACGAATCTTTTCTCCACCTCATCATGCCGATACGAGTACAAGGGTAATTAGTAAGTAATAATAAACGAAGTGCTATTGTATGTCGTTAGATTCTGATGAGGAAGGTGATATAGCAGGTTGAGTAAGGTTTTCAATTAATTGCTGTGGTGCCCCAATTGATTGAAGATCTTCTGGTGAAAAAGCAGTGCCAGGCCCCATTATAGCTTTCCATGCCCCGTTTTCTTTTTTAAGAATAACTCTTGCATTGTCTGTATTAGGATTTGCTATAACCATTACAGCCCAGTCATTCCCATATAGTGTGATACTAGGAACGGTATATGAAACACCAACATTAGGTGTGATTTGAGGTGCTACTTGATTCTGTATAACTGTAGCTTGTGTTGGATCAGGAGTAATAATGGGAAGGTTTACTGGTAAGGAAGAAGGGCTTGTTGACACTGATCCATCTGAAGAGGGTTGAGTGTTCTTAGAAGAAGGGGTGATTGCTGATTTTTTATCGGAAGAACTTGCAATAAGAACAATCATTCCAATAATCAAAATGAACAAAAGCGCAATAGCACCGATAAAATAAGCATTGTATCGATATTTTTTTAAAAAAGTTATATATTTATTTGGTTGATTTTGTTGTTGTTCTTCCATACTTTTAGTGTACCACGATATGGACAAATCCCACATACCAGCTTCCTTCTTTTGCTAAGCTATTTTCTCTTCCAGGTTGACCACTGGTATACCATTCAAGAAAACAGTCATTTGCTCCACATGCACCCTGACCTTCGTAAATACCCATGTGTTCAGTTGTCGCAACACTACCAAAAAAAACAAGATCACCTGGCTGAATATTCGCCTTAGTTCCAATGGATCTTGTTAATGTTACTGAGCTATTACTTAAACCAGCTGTATTTAACCAAATGGCATCTGTTTGGCCAGGTAAGTTAACTTTACCGTTCGTTGCCCAATACCATACCCATCCAGCAAAGCCTGAGCAATCAAAATGAGTTGGTGCATTATTTTTATTAGGATTCCAATCTGCCCAAACTCTTGGTTGAGGGGCGGCCCAAATATAACTCCCTTGAAGATGCTTTCTTGCAAGTTCTACGACACTTTGATTGCCTCCACCAGCAGTGTCACCCGTACATCCTGCAGGCAAACCCTGGTCAGCGCCAGGATTACCAACTAAAGTAATAGCACAATTACTAGTAGCAGTTATTGTATTTCCACCTGATGGAGGAATAGCTTTTTCAATAGAGTCCACGATACTTTTTCTATATTTCTCAGGACTAAAATTAAGTCCACCAACTTCGTTATAAACCCAAGGTACCGTTGCAAATAATTGCACTATAGGAATATTCCCTGAAGAATAATTAGAACCACGCGTATTAAAGCTGACAGTTGTAACATCAGGGGTAAAACCTTCATCTGTCCCACGCTCTGTTTTAAATATCTGCGCATAGTCTTGACTTTTTTGCGCAACAGAAGAAAGAGTGAAGGTTTTTTCATTTATACGAGTGTTCCCACTAAAATTGTAACGACTTAAACCAACATGTTGTGCGTAAATTTGAGCCCATGAACCAAAGGAGTGACCATAATCATAGTGGAGACTGACTGCCAAATCTGCATGGGCGGCGTTCGCAATTTGAGCACGTTTTAACAAACTGACATACGAATCTGTAGACGTTTTTGTCATTACAACTGTGTAGCCATCTTTTTTTAAATCACTTTCAACTTCATTTGCAACGTTTTGCATAGCAGCACGTTCTCCTGGGGCTCCATCATTATCTCCGACTTTTAGCTTTGATCCAGGATCTACGTCGCCTTGTTTATTTGGAAATGAGTGTCCTGGATCAAGAACGATTGTGGTAGCGTATGCTTGAGAAGAAAAAGGGAACAAAGTGAAGAGACAAAGTGTTAAAAAAAACAAAACGAACCCACTCTTTTTTATCAGTTTTAATCGCCTCATGTATTTATCATAAATCATTCAACCTCTCGCGATCAAGTAGCTGAAATAAAAGTATATTAACAACCATTTATTAGCGGGCTAAATTTGATACTTTGAGTTTGTAATTGAAGAGAAACGCTTTCATTGAGATAAAACATTACAGGTAAATTGCAGACACCTTCTTGGCTAAACCCTTGACCAAGAAACCATGTGTTCACTTCTACTTTTGCCTTAGCGACATTTGGTGTATAGATTTCTGCCATAAAGAGATCAACAGATTTAACATACTCAACACTTACATCTGAATTTTTATATACAACTCCTGAATTGTATCCCTTCAAGATAGTATTTAATGTCGTGTTCTTTGCGGAGGCATCGTCTGGTGTAAGAACTGGTTTATTAATGATTTTGTCCGCGAGGCGTGAGCCTGCAGTAGAGTCATATAAAATTTCAGGTGTAGGTTGTGGGGTGTTGATGATAGTCTGTAATGGCGTTGGGGAAGCCGTTTGTTGCGTGGTAGATGTAGATGGGGGATTTATCGTAATAAGTATAATACCAAGTATTATAAAAATCAGTATTAACGCAAAAGCCAGAGCAAGAATGTCCTGCTTTCGATGCTTTTTCATAGAGTTAAAGTCGTATTTTATATTTTTGAAAAGTTTAAGCATAGGTTATTTATTGTCCATATTGAGCCAAACAACCTGAATATGATTGCGGCCAGTAATTTGACCATTTACCACCATTGTATTTGTTTTTCCACGCGATAGCATTAGTTATTTGTAAAGACCATACAACGTCGCCTACGTCCTCAGGCTGACCTGTATTGGCAAAACCTTTGGCATTCATTTGGAAAAGTCCGAAAGCGCCAGGTGTACCACTTGAGCCGGCACTTGTCGAGTTAGGGTTAAATGCATCTGCGTTGTAGGAACTTTCATTTGGAATGATGCAAATAAATACGGCTTGAGCTTCTTTATCGGATAAGTTTCCTCCATTAGGATCTTTAAGAAAGGCGAGCTCTTTGTCTTTATTGATAATCCAATTACCATTTGGATCTTTTTCTACCAATTGACATGTAGGATCTCCATAATTAGCTCCGCTGATATGTAATCTCGGCAGAACACTCTGCACTTGTGACATCCATGATGAGTAGATTCCATGACAGTTATCGTTACTTGCAGGGAGATTGCCTTGTGTAGTAGTGCCACTTCCGCTTGCAAATGATGCGCCTGTGAGAGTTACGGTTGCGATATTTCCAATGCTATTATTATTTCGTGTTGCTTTAAGCTTAAGCGTAACCGTCATATTGATAGGGTCGCTAAGGAGACTACTAAGCGTGTTCGCGTCCCAGGTAACAACTCCTCCAGTTTCTGTTGCTTTTGGAACGGCAGAAACAAATTGTGTTCCATCAGGAAGAGGATCTGTAATGACGGCACTTTGGGCACTCCCTGGATATTGGACATTAATTGAATAGTTTAGTATATCACCGTTTTTTGCTTGGCTCGGACCAATTTTTGTTATTATGAGAGGATTTTTATCAGTCATGTCTTCACTCCCCCCAAGGATGAGATAAATGATAAACAAGATAATCATTACAATAAATACAATTATCCAGAAGACAGGGCTGGTTATAAGAGCTATGGCAACTTTCTTCTTAACTTCATTCTCCAGTTGGTGAGCAGCTGTTCTGAGGTCGGGGAGTCTTTGATTTTTTAGATTGTTTAAGGTAGCCAGTTTATTTCTACGTGCTAATTCTGCTTTTATACCTGGTATTCCTGTTTTATAACCACGGTCAGCGGCCTCAGAATCTCTTTTCACCTCTTTTGTACCACGTAAATCTTGCTGTGGTGTTTGTCCTGCGGTTTCCCCTTTTTTACCTTTTAAAACTGCCATATAGTTTTATAATATCAGAATTGTTACGCTGGGGAAATAATAAGGCTAAAATCTATGCAGTCAGAGGTGTCAAGTGGATTAAACTTCAGGGATGGTTGGTGTTACCT
>JBEPUU010000082.1:0-6255 GCA_041691355.1 bacterium
GGTTTGTCTGGAATTGAATTATCTAAGTTATAAATATCATCGGATTTTTCCAATTTAATTGTACCTTGATCAACGCCAAAGATAGCATATGCAGTAATAAATCCACCTGTTGGACGAAGTTCTTTATCATTCTGGAAGATCACGAGATATTTCTCAGGTTTGTTTGCACCAAGTAACGTTGGGAGAGTTTTGATCAATGGTTTGGCATCAGTTATACCTACTGCACTCTCATCAGTAAATGTTTTCAAGGCAGTTAACTGGGATTTAACTTTTTTCCCAAAGATGAATGTTGGATAATGATTTGGATCAACCTGATCCATCTCTTTTTGCATAGCATTAAGAGAAACTTCAATTGTATCTATCTGTGGAGTAATTTTACCAAGACTCAGAACTGCTGTTTTAATTCGATCTGAAGTTGAAGTTGCTGCACCACCTGCTGTTCCTTTAAGTCCCAATACATCAGAATATGGTATAAGAGAAGTAGCGATAGTCTGAGAGCTTTGTAAACCATCTGACGCAGCGTTCATTAAATGATCTGCATCATTGTAATACCAGCCCACAATTGGCACAATTTTTAATGGAAAAAGATAATGGAAATTTGTTTTTGTTTGGTTAAGAAGTGTTTGAGTCTTAGCAATTTCATCTGATGCCAGATCAACATTTTGTTGTTTAGCTGCTGCTGCAACGAGTTTGAATTCTTTATATGTCTTAAGCCCTGACTTGTATGTTGCATATGCAGGAATACTGATAAGAATAATAAGAATCACAACAATTCCCAGTGCAATACTGAGTTTTTTGTGAAATTTGAATTTAAAATTTGTTTTTTTATTTCTTTGCGGCATAACTATTGGTGCACTGGTACTTTTTGCAAAATCCGGTGTTCTTTTTGCTTTCCCTACACTTCCTTGAGCATCTGCAGAAGGAACTGCTTTGTTATCTTGATTCTTGAATTCAATTTTATCAAACCCTGACATTGTGTAATATATATCATATCCAAGTCATTGACCTCTTGTCAACTTGACAGATTCTAGCTAAAGTGCTCCTTTGCCGGAGATCATTGCCCAGGGAGTCTTAATTATAATCCAAATATCCAAAAGAATTGACTTCTTCATAGCATAATCTGCATCCATTTGAATTCGTTTATCAAATTTCACTTCACTTCGCCCACTTACCTGCCAAGAGCCAGTAATTCCAGGTTTAACAGATAACACTTCTTTCACTAAATTTTTGGTTTGAGGATAAATTTTTTGTTGTTTCTCTAACTCTTCAGGATAATATGGACGAGGACCCACCAAACTCATTTCTCCTTTTATCACATTAAAAAGTTGAGGAATTTCATCGAGAGAATATTTACGGATAAATCTCCCAACAAAAGTTATTCGTGGATCATTTTTTATTTTATAATTTCCTCCTTGTTGTTGTTCTTCATATGCCGCTTTGAATTTAGGATCTGTTTTTAATAAATAATATGCATTCACAATCATCGAACGGAATTTATAGGGATAAAAATACTTATTATCTTTGCCTACACGTCTTGGAGTGTCAGCCAGAATTGGACCTTGGGAATTTGATTTGATTGCAAGAGATACAATTAAAATAATAGGCGAAAAAACTATCAAAAGAATCAGAGAAGAAACAACATCAATAAGTCTTTTTACAAAGTTATAGATTGTGCTTTTGCGTTTTTTTGAGTAAGCCATGGTTTACGCCAAGTGCTCGTACGATGTGCCGTCAAGATTCTGAACGAATTTTTTAATCTTAGGCACTGAATCTTTCGGACAAATGAGGATTACGTCTTCCATACTCACAACTACAAGACCTTCTAAATCTATTCCGACGATAAGCTGTTTGGTCTCATTATGTAAAATTGAATCGTGGCAATCTTCTAAAAGTATTTTACCTTTAGTAACGTTTGCGTCTACTGTATCACTGAGAGCTTCTTTTAATGCTTCCCATGCGCCAATATCACTCCAGCCGATATCTGCAGAGATTACACAGCCTGATTTTGGATCCATTTTTTCAAGAATTGCATTATCAAATGATATCTTTTCAAGCGTTGGATACACCTCATCCAGCACTGATTCGTACCCATCTGATCCAAATGCATCTTGTATTTTCTTTAATTTTTGAAAAAGTTCCGGGGAGAATTCTTCAAAAAGTTTCCAAAGAAAACGAGGGGTTGTAACAAAATATCCCAAATTCCACGCATGTTTTCCGTCACTTAAAAATTCATTTGCCTTTTCAAGAGGTGGACGATATTCAAAGCCCGTAAACGAATGAATAGGAAAATCGTCAACTTTTTCTATACTTTCACCATATTCTATGTAGCCTAAATTCTGGTTTGCAAAGCGTGGTTTCTGTCCAATAAAAACAATTTTATTTGGATCGTCCAAAATTAGTTTTTCAGCAGCTCTAAGCATTTTTCTAAAAAGCGCTTCTTTTTTGACTAAATGATCACTTCCCCACAGAAGAACAAGTGGTTCATCAGGATTAAGCTTTTCCATTTGTGCGACTACCAATCCTACAGCCGGTCCAACATCACGTGACGTAGGTTCAACTACTATGTTTTTTACTGGAAGTTGCGGAAGTTGTTCTGAGATAAGCGGGGCATATTGTTTGCCAGTTGAAATAAATACATCATCCCATTTAAATTCTGGAAATAATTTATGTACGGCAATTTGCAGCATGGATCTGTCTGCAATAATTTTTCCAAATTGTTTTGGTGCATTCTTACGTGAAAGAGGCCATAACCTACTTCCAACACCACCTGCGAATAATACAATCTTCATAGCGCTCTACTATTATATACTTTTCTTACTGCATTTTGCAATTTTTAAAATACTTATTATTGCAAAATCAGTCTAGAAAAAATTACGACGCTTTGCGAAAGCTAGTACCCTTGTGGTATACCCACTCAAAACTCAACAAATTGGATATTGTATTAAACCATTTGATTCACAAGTTTTAAAAATGAAGAGTTAAAATTCGCATGGCTAAATTGCTTGGCATTTTGCTTACAACTAGCCTCATCAAACCTCATTTTCTCAAACATTTGCAAAGCTTTCATTAATGACTCTTTTGTTTGATTATCAAAAAATAATCCTGTTTTCCCTTCTTTAATTGTCTCAAGCGCACCACCACCACGAAAGGCGACAACAGGTTTACCAAAACTCTGAGCCTCAACTACGCTCAACCCAAAATCCTCACGAGCAGGAAATAATAAAGCCTTACAATTGCGATAATATTCATCCAATTTTGTGTCGTCCACTTTACCGACAAACTCTATTGTATGACCTGCCATGCTTTGCAATTCTTTTCTCCAATTTCCTTCACCGACAATTTTCAACGGCAATTTAAGTTCGTTGCATGCTTGTATTGCCAAATCAATTCTTTTATATTTCGTAAATTTCGACAATCTCGAAACAATCAAAAAATATGGCTTTACCCTTTTCATATTTTTCAAAGTCTTACTCCTATTCCTTGGTCCCAATTCCCCAGTTCCTACCCCCACCGGCGGATAAATAATCACTGCATCAATGTCATAATATCTTTTAATCCGTCCTTGTACTTCTTTCGAAATAGCAATAATCCTGTCAGGTCGTTTGGCAGCGACCTTATCCCACTTTCTTAAATAAGAAACAACAGGTGCTGTGAGTATTTTAAACGCAGGATCCTTAAAATATTCTTTATAACCACTCCATAGATATCTTGTTGGTGTAAGGCAATAGCAGATATGCCTTGTCCCCGGTTGGGTAATAATGCCTTTTGCAGCCTCACTTGTTAACGAAATTACCAAATCATAACCGGAAAATGAAAATCGTTCGAAAGCAATCGGCATGAGAAAAGGGTAAAGTTCGTGGTGAGAAATTGCATGAGAATATTTTTGCAAAAAAGATGGCCTCACATCCATATCTCCTGCCCACGGTGCATTTTTTGGAGAATATACTGAAGTAAAAACAGGAGCTTTTGGAAAAAGCTTGTGAAGGGCAAGTAAAACACGTTCAGCTCCTCCCCATTTATTGATTCGATCGTACACCAATGCAACTTTCATAAATCTTCATTGTCTGTTTTGCCATTTTTTCCCACGAAAAATCGGCAATTCTTTTTCTTCCTTTTTCGATAAAAGGTTGAAACTTTTTTCTTTCCTTTAAAACTTCAAGTATTGTAGCACGCATAGACTCAACTGCAAGAGGATTAAAGTAAAGCGCGGCATCACCATAGATTTCTTTTAGTGACGGAATATCAGATGCGAGCACCAGACAGTTTGATTGCATCGCTTCCAAACCAGTTAGTCCAAACCCTTCCATAAGTGCAGGTTGAATAGTTGCGATTGCGTTTTTATAATATTGCCCTAATTCGCTTTCGGAAACAAATCCGGTAAAAAGAACATATTGTGCAATAGTTAAATCACTTACTTTTTCTTTCAAACGCTTATAAAAATAATCTTCTTTTCCTACAAGAACAAGTTTGACGTCATTATGTTCTTTAACTACCAATGCAAACGCTTCAATTAATCGATTAAGGTTTTTATGAGGATAGGCATTCCCAACATAAAGAAAAAAACGATAGTCAAGCTTCTTGTCCCTAGTCCCTACCTGTTCCCTAATTTCAACCCCTTCATACGTAACAACTACTTTATCTTGCGAAACTTCAAGATGCTTCACAATCTCATCTTTAGTTGCTTGAGAAACAGCTATTACTTTTCGTGCCTTCCGAGCTGCTTGTTTGATGACAAACTTATATCCTTGGAGCTTTAAATAATAAACAAGTGAAGGCAGAGTTGAGGCTTTTCCTGTTGGATAGTGGTTGATGATCAAGTCATGAATTGTGATAACAAAAGGACGATTGTAACGAATTGGAACTGAAAAGTATGGAAAATGAACGAGATCCAACTGCTCCTTTTCCAGTATTTTTGGGAATTGTAACTGCTCTTCAATAGTATGCCAACGAATATCTGTCTGTACAATCTTGAAACGTGAATCCTTAAATCCTAAATCCTCAATACGAAACTTCTTTGAAACAAATAGCGTATAGTCATTTTTTTTATCTAAAACTTGAAGTTGCCAGACTAAATTCCGGATATAACGACCAACTCCCGTTTCATTCCACAATCGCGCATCAATCCCAATTCTCATCAATTTAGTATAGCATAGGAAAAATCATAAAATAATATGACCTATAACTGTTGATAGTTCAAGCTCTATAGAGTATAATTCGCACTATGGCAAAAGATGTAGAACCCATAGGTGGAAATAACTTTTTATAAGAACTCAGATTAACCCCATCACTTACACCTGAAACACAAGCAGATAATTCTGTATTTATCGGTGGAATTCTTTTTAATAAAGGTACTAATTTATTGGTTATTGGAAATCAATCTAATAGATTAGTCACAGGAAGAATTGATACAGAATCGAACAGAGGACTGCTAGAGGAAGTAAAAGAAACTAAAAGATTAATAACACTCAATACTTTTAAAACTGTTGATATTAGGCAAGTTGACTTAGAAGCTGTTGATGTTGTGAGAGCTCCTTCTATTCAACAATATGCTCCCCTTTCTCTCCATTTTCCAGTGAGGAATCCCCAAACACATGAGACAGAACAACTATCAGTTAGTGAGGAAGATATTCTCGATATTTTTACCGGAGAAAGAGGAGGGGTTGTACTTTTCTCTGGTAAAGGATTTCATGAAGAAACTGGTTTATTATTCGAAAGAAAAACTGATACTGAGAAGCATGCACTTATACTATTTATGCATCAGGAGACGGACGACCCAAGTGGACTTAATTCAATTATAGGATTAGAACAATTTTTAGGACAGATAACAAGCGAATTAGCAACGGACAAAGATATTGATTCTCAAAGTAAAGCGCTTATTGCTTTAAGAGATTATGAGCAGGCAGGAAAAATAGATTTTAGATCAAAAAATGTAAGAAGAGAAATTTTACGATTACAAATCATTGCTCATGCAAGAAAAGCAGCAGGAGGACAACCACAGCATAGACAGGAACTTATAGATCTCGTTCCTCAGGTTGCAAAAACTGTTTTCAAATCATCACTTCGAGTACCAAAAGAGTATCAACATAGAGTTGATACAAAAGTTGATAGGATTATTGTCGATTTCGAGACTCCACTTCTCAGTGAAGATCCCATAACTAAAAGAAGACGCGATAAAAAAAGAGAAAGAGCAGTATCAACAAGAAAACCAAACCTTCAGGCATTGCAGGCCATTCCCTACGCGAGCAACAGCCTGAA
>JBEPUU010000083.1:0-6131 GCA_041691355.1 bacterium
GTCTATATGGGAGCAGTTGATGTTGCACGTCAGCGACCAAATGTTTTTCTTATGGAACAATTGGGTGCAACTGTTGTACCGGTTGAGTTTGGCAGTCGAACCCTAAAGGATGCTGTAAACGCGGCGATAAAAGATTGGATAGAAAACGTTGCGGATACTCATTATGTTTTAGGATCCGTTGTGGGTCCTCATCCATTTCCGACAATGAATCGTGATTTTCAATCAATCGTCGGACGAGAAATTCGTTCACAAATTATTGATCGTGAAAAAGTATTACCTGACTATGTCATTGCTTGTGTTGGTGGAGGAAGTAATGCAATGGGAGCATTTACTGATTTTATTAGAGAAGAAAAAGTAGAACTCATTGGAGTTGAAGCAGGTGGAAGAGGAAGCGGTCTTGGTGAAAATGCAGTTCGTTTCCCGAATGGCGAAGTGGGTGTTGTTGAAGGATATAAGTCATACTTTTTGCAGGATAATGATGGGCAACTTCAACAAACGCATAGTATCTCAGCAGGACTTGATTACCCAGGTGTTGGACCGGAACTCAGTTATCTTCATGACAGTGGTAGAGTAACGTTTGTTAGTGCGACCGACAAAGAAGCACTCTCGACTGTAAAACGATTGGCAACAACTGAGGGAATTATCCCCGCACTTGAATCATCTCATGCACTGGCTCATGCAATAAAATTAGCACCGACTCTACCGAAAGATAAAGTTATTGTTGTAAATGTTTCAGGAAGAGGGGATAAAGATTTGTTTATTCTCACAAAAGCATTTAAAGATAAAAAATTCTATGAGTTTATGAAAGAAGAAGTAGAAAACGGCTATGAATAAGATTGATAAAAAATTAGAAGAGATTGCGTCAAGAAAAAAAATTGGTCTTATGACACACGTTGTTGTCGGATATCCGAGTTTGGACGAGACAATTACCATCGTTAAGACAATGGCGCAAAATGGTGTGGACTTTGTAGAACTTCAAATTCCTTTTTCAGATCCACTGGCAGATGGTACGACGATTATGAAAGCATGTGAAGAATCGCTTGCAAATGGTACAAAAGTTTCAGACGCATTTACAGCTATGAGAACTCTTTCCAAAGAAGTCTCAATCCCACTATTATTTATGTCATATTACAATACTGTTTTTCGCTACGGTGTTGAGAAATTTTGTAAAGATGCAAAAGATGCAGGTGCATCAGGACTGATAGTTCCTGACATGCCAATTGATGAGGAAGAACAGGAAGGTTTTTACAAGTTTGCAAAACACTATGATCTTCATACAATCCAAGTTGTGTCACCGGCATCAACAGAAGAACGGCTTAAGAAAAATTCACACTTTGCTAATGGATTTGTTTATTGTACTGCACGACAAGGGACAACGGGTGCAAAGACCAAACTAGATCCCATGCTTGTTGCATATCTTAAGCGAGTAAAGCGATTCATCTCAACTCCTCTTGCTGTAGGTTTTGGTATCTCAAAGAGAGAACATATTGAAGCATTGCAAGACGTTTGCGATATTGCGGTTATCGGAAGTGCGATTATAGAGGTTGTAAAAAAAGCTGAACCAACAAAGAGAGCCGATGCGGTTAAAGAATTTTTGGACTCACTCACACGTTGAATAAGTCATAATGATAGAATACAATATAATAGTATGAAAAAAAGAATTCTGACAGGTTTTACTCCTACGGGCAAGCTGCATTTAGGGCATTATGTAGGTAATTTAGAAAATCTTTTAAAATTAAAAGATGAATATCATACATTTCTTCTTTTGGCTGATACACATGCATTAACTACTTTGCATCAGAGCTCCCAAATCGTTAGACAACATACTTTGGATGTGCTATTAGATTTGTTATCAGTTGGATTAACTGAAGATGATGTAGTTTATCACGTAGAATCTGAAATTCCTGAGATTTATGAGTTGGCTTCGCTTTTTTCAATGTATGTTATGCACAATCGAGCGCTTCGAAATCCCACAATAAAAGATGAAATTACAATGAAAGGTTTGGGGGATCATTTTAGTCTTGGATTTGTTAATTATCCTATGTTACAAGCAGCCGATATTTTGTGTGTAAAGGGAGATCTTGTTCCCGTTGGTATTGATCAGGAAGCACATCTTGAGCAATCACGTGAAATTGCTCGAACGTTTAATAGTATTGCCACAGAAAAAGGATTTGATGACATTTTTCCTGAGCCGAAAGCGCTCATTGGAAGAGTGGGCAAACTCATTGGTACCGATGGTAATCCAAAAATGAGTAAAAGTTTGGGTAATACAATTTATATTTCGGCAACGACGGAAGAAGTAAAAGAAAAAGTTATGAGTATGTATACGGATCCCAATAGGATTCACGCAACAGATCCCGGAAGAGTAGATGGAAACCCATTATTTATTTATCTTGATACATTTGGGACAGAAAGTGACAGGGACAAAATTAATGAATATAAGGATAGATACACAAAGGGAACGGTAGGGGACGTTGAAGTTAAAAAATATCTTATTGGAGTTTTAGAAAATTTCCTGACTCCAATTAGAGAGAGACGTGAAAAATATAATGATGAGAAAATATTATTAGATATTTTGCGTGCCGGTACTCAGAAAACAAGAGAAGAAGCAGAAGGTGTTTTGAAAGACGTAAAGCGAGCAATTAATTTCATCTACTAAATTTCTATCTCCACAGTTAATCCAAAATGGTCTGAAAGATCTTCTTCAACAACAGAAAAGTTTTGAGCACTTATATCAGGACTAAGAAAAATATAGTCACATGCAACGCCTGTGGGGAAAAGAGATTTTACTCGATGTGTTCGAGGGTTAAGCGTGTTTGTTATTCCATATTTTGTTGTTAGATTGGTCGCAAGTTTACTAAGTTTTTGAATAAGAGGTTGCTGTGGATCGAGATTAAAATCTCCTGTAAGAACAAATGGTTGTTGTACTGTTTCTAAATAATTAAGTAAAATCTGTCCCTGTTCTGTTTGATGTGGTTCTTCTGTTGGAGTTTTTGCCCATGCAAAATGAGTATTGAGAAACGAAATTTGTTTGTTTTCTATTTCAAGTTTGAGATGTATAATACTTCTTCCAACTTTTTCAAATGTTTTTGCATCTGATGGGAATGGACCGTCATATGAAGAAAGGACGATTTCTTTTTTCTCTATCAAAGAAAAAGAATTTCTATAAAAAATTGCATTACCTAGGTATGCATTCGGACTTGAAGTATATCGTTGAGATATGGAGAGTCCACCTTTATATTTCCCTTTGAGAATTTCCTGCAATTCTTTAAATATTTCACGTTTGGAATGAAAAAGGCCGTTGATTGTGTCTTTTCCTGTCAGCTCTTGTAAATGCAAAATGTCAAAATCATGTGAAGTGAGATAGGGAAGAAGTTTGTCCCAATAATTATCGGAATTTATGTTGAGTTGTAAAAGAGATAGTTTCATAAAAATTAATTATACTTGCTATACTATGCTCATGCAAATTTCTCAAGAAAAAACAAAACGATTCCAAGAGGAAATTTTGACTTGGTATAATGAACATCAACGAGATTTGCCTTGGCGGCATACGCGCGATCCTTACCGGATTTTAATTTCTGAAGTCATGTCTCAACAAACACAAATTAGTAGAGTGGTCACAAAATATACTGAATGGCTTGTGAGGTTTCCAACTGTTGTTGTACTGGCAGATGCACCTGTCTCTGAAGTTTTGAAATATTGGAGCGGGCTTGGATATAACAGACGTGCTCTTAATCTTAAAAAAACTGCAGAAAAAATTGTAAATGAATATGATGGAACATTTCCTGATAATGAAAGGGAACTTCTCAAACTTCCCGGAATTGGTCCGTATACTGCTCGTGCAATTTTGTGTTTTGCATTTAATAAACAAGTCGCAGTCGTGGATACAAATGTCCGTAAAGTAATTTTGACACAGATTATTGATCGTTCAAATGTGCTTAGATTGAGTGATTCTTCGGAAAAAACAAGTTTGTCTGAAAGAGATATGGAAGAAATTGCTCAAAAATTATTACCGCATGGAAAAGCATATGAATGGAATCAAGCATTGATGGATTACAGTTCTGCCGTTCTCAAGAAAGAGAAAATGCAAATTCCCAAACAATCAAAATTTATCGGCTCTCACAGGTATTATCGAAGCAAAGTGTTAAGAGTTTTGCTTGATAAGAAAAAAGTGAATGTGGATAAAATAGGGGAGTTGATAAAAAAAGAATATACAATCGCCGAAGAAGAGTGGCTTAGCAAATTACTTAACGAATTGGCAAAAGAGGGGTTTATTGTTATTGAAAAAAACTTTGTGAGACTTGTTTAGATTTTTTACTCTTCTTTATATTCATCTTTCACTTCTTCCTGGAAATTTTTTAGAAGTTTTTTGATTTTGGGATCAATAATAATGTTGCAATAATCAGGTCTTTTTCCGCTTTCATAAAAATTTTGATTCTCATCTTCTGCTTTGTAAAATGTTTTGAATGGTACGATTTCAGTCACAATAGGATCATCATACTTTCCGGATTTATCAAGTTCGCCTTTTGACTCTTCTGCAATGCGTTTTTGTTCATCGTCATGATAAAAAATGGCAGATCGATATTCCGGTCCCTTGTCATATCCTTGTTGATTGAGAGATGTTGGATCATGAGTTGCCCAAAAAATATCGAGAAGTTTGTCGTATGATACTATTTCAGGATCAAATTGCAATTGAAGTGCTTCTGCATGACCCGTTGTTTTGGAAGCCACATCATAGTAGGTCGGATTTTCCATCTCACCACCTGTGTATCCTGATATAACGGACTCAACACCTTTTACTCGTTTGAAAACAGCTTCCGTACACCAAAAACAACCATTTGCAAATGTTGCGGTATCTACTTTACTACGTGCTGTCATAGATAGATTATAGCACTTTAGTAGCTTTTTATTGCCTGTTTTGTTACAATCCGTACTCTCTATTTACGAGACTAAAATTATATGACAGGTCCAGACCAACGAGGAGAAAGAAGAGCTCAAGATGTTACAAGTCGTGACTATGCTATTGTCGGGCAAAGATTAATTGATAACCCAGGACAAACAACTCAACAGTTAGGAGAATTACGAGATAGAGGAGCCAGCAAGCATGCTCTAATGTTGCCTCTTTATTCTGCAGTTGGACATTTAATCACAATGCCGATGCTTTCTGATGTGAGAACAATACTGGTATCACTTCGTCCATCTCAACCAGATACGAGTGTTATTTCTGCTATCTCTCCAGAGATTTTAGAAACACACAGAAAACCGCCTTCAGTCTATACTGAAAATAAGCCTGAAGAAACCGCTTTTATGGAGGCTCAAATGGATAGATTTGATCCTTATTTCAGTTCAGTTGTTGGTGCAATGATGAATCCTGAAGATCCTTATCATCCTATATGGCGGGAAATTAAAAAATTAAATAGTGGATATATTGGAGAAAGGTTAGATAAACCACGGCGAAATGATATTAAGACATTGGAAGATGTAGAAGATAACACTTCATACATTTTTTTGGGAGGGGCTGAGTTCTCCTATACGTGCTAATTTAGTGCCAAACCTTATTCATTCTGAAGGGGTAAGGACTGTTGGAGAATTTCAACAGCAAGCTATTAATCGGGGAGTTGTTGGACTTTTAGCCCAAGCAGCAGAATTTTCTAGTAATGCACGAGATAGAAGATTAGAGGGACCTTACCTACCTATAAGTGCTTATTATCAGGATCCTGACACAGGGATAGTAACATGGGATGGTGCACTTGCGCGAGGAATCGGAGAAGGAATTAGTGCTTGTGTTGCCCCTTTTGGCCTTCGTTCACCCGATCAGGAAATGCGTGATATAGCAACAACTCATAATGCCACTATGGGTGAAAAAAATCGCGCAGGTCCACTTTTGGATTTTGGTCAAGGTGATAAAACAAACATCATAAGCGCATCAGAAGGTATTGGATATGGTGCGTTGTTAACGGCTCCCTCAACTCTCTGGCGTCAGTTTTTGGAATCAAAAGAAATGACCGATTGGAGCGATGCTCTACCTGGTACTCTTCTTCCAGACGGTAGTATTGCGTTAGCAGTTGGCAAAAAATAATCGCCTACATTGGTTGGAGGTCTGTGATGGGTTTGACTTCAGAGAAAAGGAA
>JBEPUU010000084.1:0-6055 GCA_041691355.1 bacterium
AAAAAGTGCAGTAATTTTCGCAAGATCAAAGCTATGCAACAAGAGCTGCAGAGAGAGTCATATCTTTCTGTGGCTCTTTCAATATCACAGCACTTTTAACTGCATGTAGTATGATGTAGAAGAATGAGAGCTGCTCAAACAATTTTTAAATACGCTAAACATATGGCATTTATTGTCATCCTCTGTTTTTCTGTGTTTGGAGGAGTGTTTCAAGCAGAGGCTGCGACGCAGCTGCCTACCGCGCACGGCTACGTTCGTCTTTTTTACTACAAGGAAACCAAAACTTCTCATGCGGATTTTATTACAAACTGGAAATATGTTGATATTCTCGCGCCCCAGACATATGCTTTTGACGCATCTGGCAAGCTACAGGGAAGCGTCAATGCCACGGTGCTCTCGGTTGCGCGAAAGCATTCGATCAAGGTCATGCCGCTCGTGACTAATGCTTCGTTTGGACAGCAGAGCCTCTCGAACATCTTGGATAATGAGGCGATACAGAGTGCCGTTATCGAGCAACTCGTAAGCGAAGCAAAGAAAAATAATTATTGGGGATGGGAGATTGATTTCGAGCAGATGGATGCTTCCTACCGTGATAGATATTCTGCGTTCATAAAAAAAATGGGAACAACGTTTCGAGCACATAAACTTAAATTAAGCGTTTCAGTTATCGCACAAGTTTCCAATAACCCGGCAGATTATCCCAACAATCTGTGGCAAAGGATAATAGGAGTGTATGACTATGCAGCGCTTGCACCAAACGTTGATTTTATATCACTCATGTCGTACGACGATCCAAATTCGAAGGGGCCGATCGCAGGAAACACATGGCTGAACAAAACAATTCAGTACGCGCTTCTTTCTATACCTAAAGACAAACTTTCTCTCGGCGTCGGATTATATTATTGGGAATGGGATACCGGTACTCAGAAACGAACATCGATAGGCGGGTATAGCGACTTAGAAAAGGTGATCAAAAAATATACTGCGAATCTATATTACAGCTCCGAGGAACAAGCTCCGTTTATGAACTATGTAATCGACGGTGAAAAATACATGACGTGGTATGAAAACGCGGAAAGTATTCAGAGCAAAGTCGCGCTTATCAAATCGTACGGATTGCAAGGATTTTCTGCATGGAGACTCGGGCTTGAGGATCCAAGTATCTATTCTGTTTTAAAATAGGGAAGAGAGCGGTGCTACCAGTACAGATAGTATGTACGTCTGTCGGGATATTGCGCTCTGATATCAGCCGGAGTTTTACTGTCATCATTTACAAATCCGAGTGACTCATATAAGGAAACAGCGATCGGATTGGTCGTTGCAAGTCTGAGGGATTTAAAATATTCTTTCGCTCTCGTGATAATGAGATTGAGTATTACTTTTGACAAACCGTGACCTCTATATTTTTCTGCTACATAAACGTGACGTGCACGTCCGAGCGTGGGATCATCAGTGAATGGATCTTGGTTGAGGCCACCGAGCCCGATAATTTCTCCGTCAACAATCATTCCCCACAGTTTTTCGCTTGGTTTCGAAAAAGTATTTACTCCGCTTTTCCATTCGTCGATGGTTCTTTGAACAAACTCGTAGCCTTGCGAAGTAGCTTCATCGGCTATTTGCTGAAGAGCTGAAATGTTGGAGTCGTTTATTTCAATTATTTCGTAGTTGGGCATTAGTTTAATGAGTATATCAAATCTGTCATTGAAATAAGAAAATCCGCTAGCGCAGATTTTCTCAGCGTAGCGGATACATAAAATAATTCAACCAACATTTGGGGCTTCGTAATCTGAGTACACAACCGTCTTGCTATCTTCAGGTTGAGCAAAAAGCTCGAAAATAAAAAGTAGCCCTGCTTTTCCTGTTGTTCCCAGAATACGGAATCCCGTCCATTTTTTAATTGAATCAACCTTTTCTTTAAGGAGTCGGATAACGCATTCCAAGATTTGTTCACTGGGTGTGTTTTTGTCTACAAGCCACTTGCCAAAATTATCTGGTTTTATCCCGTACTCTTTTATTTCTTCTTCCCAGAATTCTTCCCGATATTCGGTAAGCCCTTGGCTTGGTTTGGTAAGGCAATTGTGTTCTTCGGCTGGGTATTCCCAGGGAAAGTTGTATTGCCGTATCAACATTTGGTCTGCTCTAGCGAACATACCCGTTTGCTTTTCATCGAATGGTCGTGCTTTCGTTACTGTATACATATGTTGGTTTTATTTTTTATTGGTGGCCACAAAAGGGGAGACCTTCTCTGGTCACCAATAAAAATAATGTCAAAAAACTATCCGTTAGGATATTACAATATAAAATTATTTAGTCAAATTTTGTGAGGCAAGGCTATCTTTTTGGTAGTCTTTTGTTTTTATGCGATAGATGAATACGCCTTACAGCAAGCTCTTCCATATGAGTTGATACATCACTTTTATTACATCTACTACCTCCTTGCTCTTAATGAGAGCGGCGAATGGCTTCTTTTCGAAGCTAAATATCAGCAGCTTGTCACTGAAAAAAATAAAACCTGAACTGGAATTAATTATACCTGGTAAAATTTTCATTTCTCGCCAGTTGGTTTTGGTGTTTCCCCAAATTCCGCCGAGGGATGTGATTCCTGCGTCAGTAATAAGATAACACTTTGGTCGGCGAGGATCTTCACGCAAGGCCGAGGCTTCGTGAAAAATGTCCATGGTGTTGGACAGGGCAATCTTTTCAAAAATTTTGGTGCTTGAACCGAAAAAGTACCAAGAATCTTTTGACGCTGAAACCTCAAGAATGATGTTTTTTATCCCCTCCATCCCGGAATAAAAAGTTACTTTCGGCTCCTCGGCATATTGTTTTGGTAGTTTTACCAATCCGGGCAGGATACTTTCAAGTAGTAATTCCGCATCGATAACCTGTCTGCGCAAACGTTTCGTAAGCTTCTTTAGTTTTTCAGGTTTTTCGGCGGCGAACAACCGCTTTTTTCCTACCGTTTGGTATAACAATCCTTCTTTCAGTAAGCTCTTTGCAGTTAGATATACGGTAGGTCTTTTTATGTTTGTGGCAGCGGCCAGCTGAGCAGCCGTCGATTGTCCAAGGCTTAATGCCGCCAAATATACTTTGGCTTCGTTGTCGGTTAAACCTAATTTTTGCAGTTCGTCTTCCATTTTTTTATTTTGTCAGTATTGACTGACAACAAAAATATTGCAATTAAACCTATCATTCAAAGGGTTTAATGTCAATTGACCTATTTTATTCATAAAAAATTGGCACTATTTTAACTTTGTATCAATATGGCTGAAATCATTAAAAAAGAAATTATGAAAAAAATAATTATACGCTATTTGCCTGTTGCGATGACTCTGGCAAACCTTGCTTGTGGCTGTGTGGGTGTCGTAAGTGCATTCAAATACCCTGATACTCCTTCGTATTACTTTATTGGAATCGGATTTATCTTCGACCTTCTGGATGGCCTTTCTGCTCGGGTATTGAAAGTTGAATCTGCTCTTCGGCTGCAACTTGATTCTCTCGCTGATGTAGTGACTTTCGGAGTGTTGCCATCAGTTATTTTGTATAAAATGCTTGCTTCTTCCACAAATAATGCTTGCCTGCCTTTCATTGCGTTTTTTATCGCTCTATTCTCTGCGTATCGATTGGCAAGATTCAATACTCTGAAATCTGCGGAAGAGTGGTTTGTTGGGCTACCGACTCCTGTAAGCGCTCTGTTTATTTGTGGGCTGCCTCTTTTTATCGGCAGCATTGGTGATTTTCTTCATCAATCTTTAGTGCTTTTGTGTATTGTCGTAATTTTTTCCTGGCTGCTTGTCTCCCAAATAAAATTCTTCTCAAACAAATGGAAAAATGCAGCCTGGAAGCACAACAAGCATAAGTATGTCTTCTTGTTGTTGTGCTTGGTTATTATGGCGCTCCCGCAATCAAAAAATATTTCTTGGGGAATAGCGCTGTACGTGCTATCGGGCTTGATCCCTCAAAAATTTTGGGAGCAAAATTAAGGTACTCGAAAAGGCGGAATAAATTTCCGCCTTTTCAAATACCTGAAGAGTGAGGGACTAACAGGGATTTCCGAAGCTGTTACAAGTGACAAACCAGTAGAGTTCGAATAAGAAACTATCGCTGCTCTTGTAGAAGTCGTTAGGATACTTTGGAAAATCATCCAACGACTGTTTAAGGAAGGGGAAGTGAAGATTGTTGATGGGAAGATTATATTTTTTGACGAAAAATAAAGTTATGGTATTGTTAGAAATAACAGCGACCCGCTGGTTAGGGTAAAATTTTTTAACATGATACGTTTTTTGTTTTCTTTTGGGGCGCTCTTTGTCCATGCTCCGTATTTAATTTGGCCGACAATCGGGTTGTTACCCGTGCTCGCCTCTCTGTTTATCGTCTGCCGGCGATTATTGCTGTTACCCAAGGATCACACACCTTTTACTGCATTAGCTTGTGTGTTGATGTGGGCTGGACTGCTGTATGAATCGCTTGTGCTGGGGTTAGTGCGCGCGCTTGTAGGCCAAACATTATTTGCTGTTCCTGAATATTTGCCGCTACTCCTTTTCGCACTATCTTTTGTGTTTGTGATAATGCCGATTATGGAGAAAGGAAAAATAAGCAGCATCCGTTCATGGAAAAGTGGATTGGCATAAAAACAGTAAAATAAGAATTAAATTAATTTGGATGTGGCTGCTTCTCAACGGGAAGCAGCCACATTTGTATTTAGGCTTTTTATAGGGAGAAAAAGGTTTTGACTCCTGCCATTTCTCCATAAAATCAGTTTGAAAAATATGACTCAAAAAAAGTACGCGATAGAGGGCCGCGAGTACGCTTTTCGATCATTACATGATCAGTACACCTTTTCAATATTTTTCCATGATTACAAAGAAAAATATAATGAAAAGCTTTTCGAATCCTCAAGAAAGCCAAGCAGTTGGCTTTCTTAACGCGCACGAAAAAAGCCGCCCTACTGGCGACCTTTTTTCTTGTGCGCGATAGAGGATTCGAACCTCTGACCCTCCCCACGTCAAGGGGATGCTCTACCAACTGAGCTAACCGCGCATAGGGAACTCTACAGCCAAACTAACTCACTTTTAATATAAATACCGACCAAGAATAGCAAAATAAGGCTTATTTCGCAAGGGTATTAACTTGACTATTTATTATTTTTGTTATATTATACTTTTTAAGTAGTTTGAAAAGTTTACATTAAATTCACGTTTTGAAAACTAAATTTCATGAAAAGCCCAAAGATCATTTACATTGTGAGCTCGACACCAACTTGGCCGATACTCACAAAATTATGGATTTTTCTTTTGACTTCGTATCTCGGGTATGTAGAACGCATGCTTGAATCTGACGAGGTTAGTCTGGAATTCGCAAACATTGTCCGCGACGTAAACATCGACAAAGATGCCGATGAGCGTTCCAGCATTGTTATGTATGTTAGTGAAAAGTTTTGCCGAAGCCTTAAAAGTTCCAACAAATGGAAGCGCTTGTGTCAATATTTTCCTGATTACGAAATTGTGTATGCTCGACCGATACCTATTTCCCCGCATGCACAAAAAGCGATGAAGGCTTCTATTGAGGGAAGTAAACGATTGCTGCGACCAGTAGTATACGATCTCGCGCACCAGCCCAATTGTGCGAATTAATTTTTGTAATTTTTTTAAAATGCCGCTTCTTCATGAGGCGGCATTTTCTATGAATATGATTATTGCTATACTGTGGGTATTAATCCTAATCGATTCAAATCATATGGCACGAGTCAGCACCTATCTCAATTTTCAGCGCGTTACGGAAGAAGCGTTCACTTTCTATAAGTCAGTGTTCGGTGGCGAGTTCGAAGGAGGTATTAATCGTTTTTCAGATATCCCGGCACAGGAAGGAATGCCGCCTCTTGCAGACTCTGATAAGAATCTCGTGATGCATATCTCTTTGCCGATTCTCGGAGGACACATGCTCATGGGCACTGACGCTCCAGAATCAATGGGATTTAAATACACAGCAGGGAACAACGTGAATATAAATCTTGAACCAGATACTCGTGAAGAAGCAGATCGTCTTTTTGCAGGAC
>JBEPUU010000085.1:0-5987 GCA_041691355.1 bacterium
CACATACTCTTTCTCTACTATATATCGCACCAGAGCGTTTGATGCAGGAATCGTTTCTAGAATTTCTTCAAACACTGCCGATCAAATTATTCGCTATTGATGAAGCTCATTGTATTTCCGAATGGGGACATGATTTCCGCCCTGAATATAAATCCTTAAAACAGCTGAGGCTTACTTTTCCGGATATCCCAGTAGCTGCGTTGACCGCAACAGCTACCGAGCGAGTGAAAGAGGATATCATTACAAATTTACAGTTGCTAAAGGCAAAGACATATACGGCTAGTTTTAATCGACATAATTTGGAGTATGTTGTTTATCCTAAAAATAAGGTTTCGGATCAAATACTGACCTATATTAAGAATCATCAAGGGTTATCAGGGATTATCTATCGCCAATCACGAGAGAACGTGGAGAAAACAACTGCAATGCTACAGAAAAGCGGTATAAAAGCTCTTTCTTATCATGCTGGACTTGATTCCCAGACTCGACAAGAATACCAGGAAAGATTTATCAAAGATGATGTAGATATCATTGTCGCAACGATTGCTTTTGGTATGGGAATAGATAAGCCAAATGTACGATTTGTGATCCATGCAGATTTACCTTCAAATCTCGAGAGATATTATCAAGAAACAGGACGTGCAGGTCGTGATGGATTGAGAAGCGAGTGTGTTTTGTATTACAGCTATGCAGATAAAGTTACTATTGAATATTTTATTCGCAAAAAAAGTATTGTTGAACAGGAGATTGCCAAACAGCTATTAAAGAAGATGGTGCAGTTCTCAGAAACCAAAACCTGCAGACGAAAATTACTCTTAAGCTATTTTGGTGAGACTTTAGATACTGAAAACTGTCACTCATGTGATAATTGTATTGATCCTGCAGCAACATTTGATGCAACAATTATTGCACAAAAGATATTATCGTGTGTCTATCGTTTGGAACAGCGGTTTGGTGCAGGATATGTGGCAGATATACTGCTTGGCTCTAAAGAGGCGAGAATACAAAAAAATAACCATCAACAACTTTCAACGTATGGAATTGTCATTGATTTTACAAAGAATCAAATCCGCACATTTATCCAGGAACTTATCCATCTAGAATATCTTTCTCAAACGCAGGATCAATATCCCATCATTCAACTTACAAAGAAAAGCTGGGATATTTTGAAAAAGAAACAAACGCTGATGCTCTCTCTACCAAAAGTTATAAAAGAGAAAAAGGCAAAGAAAGATTACGACAAAAATCCCGAGCTGTTTGAAAAGCTGCGTGTACTTCGCAAACAATTAGCTGATGAACAAAATGTCCCGCCATATATTATTTTTTCGGATGTGGCACTCAAAGAAATGGCAAGTACCCTCCCCAAGTCTACAGAGGATTTTGCTGATATCAAAGGAGTTGGTAAACTCAAACTCTCTCGATATGCAGAAAAATTTTTAACGGAGATCAGAAAGTATAGCAAAAATCTATAAGTTTTTATATGCGTGAAGCATTCGTTGTATTACAGTATACAGTGAAAGAACTGTTACGAAAATAAAACTCACCTCAGCGATGTTGAATTCCACAAAGTTTATATTTGGAAAGACTATATATAGAACAAGAGAAATAAAAATTAACATCAATCGTTCCGATCTTTCAATAAGTCCGACTGCGAAACTCACAGACGGCTTTGCCAATTCTCCGCGGCTTCTAATATAACTTGTAAGATATGCAAAAAGAAGAAGTGGAGCGACAATTTCCCAGCGCACTATTCCTGCAAATGCAAAAGCTGTTATTATAAAAAAATCAGAAACCCGATCCATTGTTGAATCCAAAAAACCACCAAACGCCGTTACTCTATGATATTTTCTAGCCACCATTCCATCGATTAAATCAAATCCATTCCCCAGAAAAGCGATTAATGCAACGATGTACCAGTGATAACATAGCAGGACAAAAAATAGGAGAGATGGTATACTTCCTAGTAGAGTAAGGGTATTAGGGTTGACATGCGCTAAGCGGTTTACGACCGGATGCAGATAAGATTCAACTTCGGATTTTTTATTACTCAACATGTTTTGAATTACGAATTATGAATGAAGAATTATGGAAACAAAAGAATTTTTTAAAAGAAACCCTTAATTCATAATTCTTTTTTCCTAATTCCATTTTTATGAAAGGTTCTCGGTATAAAATTGATCTTCATACTCACTCTATCATATCACAAGATGGAGGGATCACTGCTGCACAGTACGAAAAAATTTTGCAGTCGGGAGATCTTGATTGTGTTGCAATTACCGATCATAACGAGACGAGCTTTGCACGTATTATGCACAAAAAATTGGGCGAAAGGGTTATCATTGGTGAGGAAATTGGTACGAAGGAAGGGGAGATTATTGGTCTCTATTTACAAGAAACAATTCCGGGTGGCATTAGTATTGACGAAGCAATTGCTAGTATCAAACACCAAGGAGGACTTATCTATATCCCTCATCCATTTGAGCATTTTCGTAAAGGATTACGACTTGAGACTATGAATCGCATAATATCTGATATAGATATTGTTGAAGTATTTAATGGGCGTGGTCGTTTTCGTGGCAAACCTGCTCTTGCACAAAAATTTGCTCTCACAAATACAATCCCACAAGCAGCCAGTAGCGATGCACATGGAGTCAGAGGTCTTGGGCATACATCAAGTACTCTTAGTGAATTTCCAACTCATAAAACTCTCAAACAACTTTTGACAACAGCCATACTTGATAAGACGTATGCGCCATTATATACGTTTTTCTATCCAACGCTCAATCGAATTAAAAATAATGTTGTTTTACTCGGGGAAAACTAAGTATGCATAATAGCACGGAGATATTATATGTTATTAATCCAAAATCAAATGAAGGAAGTTCTCTTAATGCGTGGAAAAAAGCGAAAAAACAATACTCATTTCTTCCAAACGATCCTGTGGATATAACAAGTGTTTCAATTGAAAAAATTATTGCAGAGCGCAACCCCAAACTTGTTGTTATCACAGGCGGAGACGGGACAATAAATGCAGTATCACGTGCAGTTTTTAAGCTACAAAAAAAACCTCAGTTGGCAATTATTCCTTTTGGTTTTGGGAACGCACTATCATACTGTCTTGGCGTTGAGACTCTAGAGAAGGCGATTGACGTTATCCAAAATAGTAAACACACAGTTACCATCGATCTTCTTAAAACAAATATTCCTAGTCATCCCGTGGGGGTTTTTAGTATAAGTGCAGGGTTTGATGCGAGAATTGTGTTTAACCGCCAACGCTATCGATACATTGGGTTTAGATCATATATTCTTTCTGCGATTCGGAGTTTTGTTTTTAATCCGGAACAAGAAATCACATTTACTATTGATAAAAAAGTTACGCAGACGGCGAGGGTTTCATCGCTTGTTATTTCTAATTGTCCTGTCATTGGACAAAATTATATTATTTCATCAAGTGCAAAGTTGAACGATGGACTCTTGGATTGCACACTTTTCTCAACAAAATATGCATATATCACCAATCTCCGTTTTCAAGGATTCAAACACCCACTTTATTCAGAACTCGGCAAAGTTCGATTTAAAGCTTCGCATATCAAAATCGAAGGTGAGCCGTATGTCCAAATCGATGGAGATCCCATAATGCAACGAGGCGGTATTGAAATAGAAGTTGTCCCAAATCAATTGACCTTTTTGCGAAACAAGGATGATAACATTAATCAAATGTATTTACCTTTTGTAACATAATTATGCTTGGAAGTATTTTTTTCTCATTATGGTTTTTTGCACCAGCTGGATTTGCCAATCTTGCTGCATTTGCGTCAGGTAAAATAGGATTTCTCAAAAACCTCAATTATCCTGTTGATTGTGGCGCTAAAATTGGTGGAAAAAGAATTCTCGGTGATCATAAAACAATGAGAGGTTTTTTTGTGGCGCTTATTATAGGAATTCTGACTTGTTTTATAGAAATACTTGTATACAGCAATTTCTTTTCGATTAGGGAAATGATACCTGTTGATTATTACACTATTAATCCGATTTTGCTCGGAGGACTACTCGGATTAGGTGCGCTTACCGGAGACAGTATGAAGAGTTTTTTCAAAAGAAGAGTTAATATCCAACCAGGCAAAAGTTGGTTTCCTTTTGATCAAGTTGATTATATTATCGGTGGAATTGTTTTTAGCTTATTTTATATTCGATTATCCTTTGGACAATATATTGTACTTTTTATTGTCTGGTTTCTTTTGCATCCGATAACAACCTACATAGGGTATCTTTTAAAAATTCGCCACAGGCCGATATAATCTTTAGGCTGATTTACTTTGTGGACCTGCTAACATTTTTCTGTTAGGTAGAGAGATAATTCTGGTCTAGGTAAGGGATCAATTATTATTGGGTGCTTTCGAGAAGGTTCGATATCACCAAAATCATCAAATTCACGGTTTTTAGCCCCGTTTATAAAGCATACCCATTCTGCTTTATCATAAAAAAGACGCGGTACTCTGGGATCTGGGCTTCCGATAATGTAACATGATCGTTTTTTTTCTCCTACTTCTATTTTTGTAAATCCAACCCCCAAGCTACTATTTTCTGGAATTTTCCATGTAACTTTCCTCCAATCGATAACAGATGTACCAAAACCTTTTTTAATGCTTGAGCTTGAGCAATTGCATTTATAGCAATTTCCATTTGGTCTCCAGTATCAAATTGTGGTAAACCTGGAACAAATACGTCAACTGTTTTTACAGTTGAACCTGATCTTACAGCGATACTGTTGATTGCTCAGAACCTAATATCTTTGGTGGAATTATTCGATCTTCTCTTTCTGCCATATGCACGGAGATAATATCACAATTTATAGAGAGTACAAGCGTTATTTTGATTGTTCAAGGTGCTCGAGGAGGTCAATGAGTCCGACTGTTGCAACTCCGACTACTTGATCTGCGCCTCCATAATAAATATATATTGTTTGATCAATTACTACTGCACCGCAAGGGAAGACGACATTGGGAATTAGCCCGACTTTTTCATACTCAGTCTCAGGCTCAAATATCGGTTCGTCAGTCCTTGCCAGAATTTTATAAGGATCCTCATAATCCAAAAGCATTGCGCCAATTTTATATACATTGCCCGGGTTACTTACACCATGATAGAGAAGAAGCCAGCCTTTTTCAGTTTCAATTGGAGGTGCTGCGATTCCAAGTTTGACATTATCCCATTTGTCCGCTCGCGGTTGTGCAAGGACTTTGCCAGTAAGAGTTTTTTCTTCACTAAAGTTTATATCACTCGTTATCTCAAGCCAAATATTATCACCCAGTCGATGAAATGCAAGATATTCATTATCATTTTTGCCTTTGATAATACAGGCATCTTTATCGTCTGCACCTGTGTGTGAGATCAATTTAGGAAGCGACCAATTCCATTTGCGATTAAGAAAATCTTCAACTGTAATTGTTGTCATCGCGACACGAGGAGGATTACTTCCATCGAATGCAGTATAAAGCATGTAGAATATATCGCCAATTTTTGAGATTCTCGGATCTTCACATCCTGAATTGCCTGTTGGATGGGTTTTCATTTCAAATGGTTCTCGAGGAAAATAAATTGGTTCTGAAAAATTTTCATCAATGTGAAGTCCATCAGTACTTGTTGCATACCCGACAACCGATGTCCCATTGACCGCTTGTCCGCGATAAAGAATATGAACTTTTCCGTCTTCGTAAATTGCTGCAGGATTATAGACCGCAAGTGCTTGCCAGTCGAGCTCAAATTTGGGTGTTATGATAGGATTCTCGGAAAACCGCTTAAATTTGTATGTAGGTATTTCTGTTGATAAGGGTGTTTCTTTTTCTGTATGTTTTTTAGGGTGCAATTCTTTAAGAAGTGCGTGTGCATCACATGTTGCCAGTGCAACTCGAGTATCTGCTGCACCATAATAGACAGAAAGTTTGTCCTCATGTATCAACGCACCAGATGGGAAAACAATATTGGCA
>JBEPUU010000086.1:0-5926 GCA_041691355.1 bacterium
TATAAGAGACAGCCTACATTGGTTGGAGGTCTGTGATGGGTTTGACTTCAGAGAAAAGGAATTCACGACCATTTTTATCAATAGCTGCATAGCGATAATCGTAATTAACACCTTTTTTTAAATCTGAAATTGTATAGCTGTGAATGGTTGATGGAATATTTCTTACGGCATTGCTAAATGTTTGCTCTCCTGTTTGTCCGTAATAGATATTGTATGAGACAGCCCCGGGAACAATAGGTAATGTAACAGTGGATTGGTCATACAGCCCTGCCATAACGCTCATTCCATCAACTGCACCTCTGACTGAGCTTCTATTAAATGTTGCTGTAACGCCGACAAATAACACAAGGCAGGCACTGATAATTACAATTCTACGAAAGATCAACGTTTGATTAGATGATGAAGCATGAGAAGAACGAGGTGTTGTACGTTTGACTGTTTTTTTTGTCACAGTCTTTTTTGGAGCAGTTTTCTTTTTCATGACTATATCTAGTAGAACAAAAAAGTATATCCTCTGTCAAGGACCTTTCTAGTTTTGTCATAACAATTTTTTGAATCTAGCCTTGATTTGCTTATTGATACTGTTATAAAATGAATTTTTTCAGAAACACATTTTTTACTAGTTCAACCAGGAATAAGTAGGCAATGATAAGAATGATAAGAATACCAAAGTATCCAAGAGGTGGTGCTACGAGCCCCAATGCGGGTGCAACCGGCGTGAAAGGAAGGAAAATGCCTACAAGAGCCAGTGAAAGGCATGTACCAGTTAGCCATATGCTTGGGCGGCTAAAAAAGAATGGTGTACGAGCAGTACGGATGACAAATACAACAAGAATTTCTGTTGCAATGGATTCGATAAACCACCCGGTTTGAAAAAGTGAACCATGTGCATGAAAGACGAAAAGCATAATTCCAAATGTCGCATAGTCAAAAATAGAGGAGAGGGGTCCAAAGAAAACCATATAATTTTTAATAAAACTTATATTCCAATGACGAGGTTTTACAAGCGATTCGGGATCAACATTATCTGATGGAATACTCAGTTGTGAGACATCATAAAGTCCATTGGTTAACAATATTTGCACAGGAGTCATCGGCAAAAAAGGAAGGAAAAAGGAGGCGCCGGCGGCGGAGAACATATTGCCAAAATTTGAACTTGTTGCCATTAAAATATATTTGATAGTATTACTAAATGTTTTTCTTCCTTCTATTATTCCATCCGCAATAACGTCAAGACTCTTTCGAAGAAGCACAACTGCAGCCGCATCCTTTGCCACATCAACTGCAGTGTTTACTGAAATACCAATATCAGCGCTATGCAATGATGGAAGGTCATTAATTCCATCTCCCATGTATCCGACAGTGTGACCGTGTTTTTGGAGTGTTTGGATAATTCGTAATTTCTGCTCGGGAGAGACTCGTGCGAAAATATCCACATCATTAACTTTGGCCAAAAATGCTTCATCTGAGAGTGTTGCGAGTTCTGCACCCAAAAGCACTTTCTTAACAGGTATGCCAACTTCGCGGCAAATTCTCTGAGTAATAATTTCATTATCTCCTGTTATAATTTTTGTCTGAACGTTAAGATTATGAAGTTTTTCCAATGCCTCTTTTGCGCTCTTTTTTGGAATATCAAGAAAGGTTACATATCCTTCAAATTCCAAACCATTTACATCATCCCATGTATATTCTTTTTTCTTTAAGATTTTCTTTGTTGCAAGTGCTACCATGCGAAGACCACTATTATTGAGATTCACAAGTCGTGCATGCAAGGCCTTTTTATTTGGAATATCTTTGCAAAGTGCGATGATATTATCAGGTGCACCTTTGGCAATAAGCGTTGCACCGTTGTGGTCTTCAATCACTGTATACATGGCTTTTTTGTTGTAATCAAATTCTTCCTCATCAAGTTTTTTCACATCGTGTCTGTATGCTATCTTATTCTTCAGTGCATATTCCCAGAGTGATACGTCAATTGCATTTCCCAAGACTTTGTGATGAATGATCGCGGTATTGCATAATAGAGCAAGATCGAGGATCTGAGTATTTCGTTTTTCGTGAATATCAAAGTAATCAATCACATCAATTTTACCTTCTGTGAGGGTGCCGGTTTTGTCAGTACACAACACATCCATATTTCCAAGATTCTCAATCGAAATAAGTTGTTTAACAACAATATGCTTTTTTGCAAGTTTACCCGCACCATGCGCGAGACTGACGGTGACAATAACTGGCAGGAGTTCGGGAGTCAGACCAACAGCGATTGCTAGAGAGAAGAGAAGTGAGTCAATTAATTTATGTCCCAAAAACCAATTGATAACAAAAATAGCAACTGTCATAAGAAGAATAACTTTAATAATAAGATTACCAAAGGTAGTTAATCCTTTTTGAAAATCAGTCACAGGACGAACAAACGAAGTTGTTTCGGCGATTTTCCCAAATTCAGTATCCATTCCAATTTGGATAACAACACCTTTGCCCGAGCCACTTTCAACGATTGTTCCCATGTAGCCGATATTATCAATGTTTGTTGAACTTTTTGGTGATTCTTTGAGTCCCTCACTTGTTTTAAAGACAGTTTTTGCTTCACCCGTGAGTGATGATTGATTTATATCTATATCTTTGGATTGAATCAGCCTTACATCTGCGGGAATAATGCTTCCTTGTGATAATAGAACAATATCTCCAATGGTAAGATGTGTGACAGGTATTTCAAGTTTTTCTCCATGTCTTTCAACAAGTGCAGTTGGCGAAATCTTTTTTAAAAGTCCATCAACTGTTCTAACAGCGCTGTATTCGTTCCATAGTCCAAGAAAAACGCTTGCCAGAATAATGCCAAAGATATAGTACGAGCTGATGTGTTGGCCTAGTAGATATGAAATAAATGTTGCGACAGCAAGAATAATTATGAGTGGGTTGCCAGTAAATTGACGGATAAAAATTGTTAAAAAATTTGCTTTGCGTTGGTGAATTATATTTAACCCGTACTTTTTTTGTCTCTCAAGTACTTCAATTTCAGACAAACCTGCATTATCTGTTGCCAACTTTTGTAGGATTTCCTCGGGAGTTTGTTCCCAGTATTCTTTTTCTTTCAGTAAATCAATTGCCATAGAAGAGGGGATTATGCGAACAATAATTTCTGCTTTTCAAATTCCTTTTTGACTAGAAAACGATATCGTCTTCCTACTTCCCAACGACGGATAGGGTAGGTGGTGACTGTTGTGCGTACAGTCATAATTTCTGGGTTACCAAAACTTTCGATTCCATTGACTTGTGAGCCGGGGAATAGAGAATCAACAAAATTAGGATCTTTTTGTAATTGTTGTAAAGCATTTTCAAATGCTGCAAGCGTTTTGCTAATATCTTGATTTGATTTAACTGGAAGATCAATAAAAAGATTATATTTATGTCGGGAAAAATTGACAAGCTCACGTATCAAACTATTTGGAATAATATGAACTGAACCATTTTGTGCGCGTATCGTTAATGTTCTTGCGCCGATATGCTCGATAATCCCTTCTGTATCGCCGATTTGAATAAAGTCACCAATTGCGATTGATGCCAGTGATAATAAGAAAAGACCATTAACAAAATCCTCAATAATGGAGCGTGCACCAATGCCAAGTACGATACCAATAATACTTGCAGAAGCAAGAAGGGGAGTGAGATTGATCCCGAAAAGCGTCAATATTATATAGGCAGCAAAGACGTAAATAACAATAGTTATAATATTTCGAAGTACTGCGGCAACTGTATTTGTCTGTTTGTTCTTAAAGCGTTGGGGGAATTTAATCAGAGAACGCAGCACATAGTCGACTAGGACGGCAATAAGAAGTGTAAGTCCTGCATAAAGAAATGTTTTGATCAATGCTTCTGAAAGAAAATCTATTTTCATCGCTCATTTAAGCATATACCACTGGGCAATGATTATCAAGAAAAGGAGGCGACAGAGTAGTTTTGATTATGAAACTCTTGTTGTAAAAAGTGAAGCTCCTGCATACCGATTTTTAAGGATAAGTTGTTGATTGGTTAAGAGTTTGAAATCTCTGACATCTTGTATAAATTCATTAAGAAGCTTCTGCTCTTGATCTTTTTTTATAACTATTCTAAATCCTCTTTCGTTAAGGCCGGCGACATTATATGCGTGTTGCAGCCACCCTTGTTTCTCCAAATACGTCGAAAGAGCTGAAGCATCATCTCCATAGACAAATAATTGTGGAGAATACTCTGATCCAGGAAAACACGAATATCCAAATCGTTCCAGTATTTCGATAAGTTCATCTTTAGTTTTAACGTATTTCTTGGCAAAATTTTTGTATCCTTGAGATCTATACAACACAAGATTTGTATAAAGACTAAAAACTGCGAGTGAAGAGCCTGTTACTGTCAAGCCTGCCATTTTTTTAGTCCCTGAACTAAGGTATTCAATACTTCCTGTGTATGTTTGTGTTACTTGTTTATCGCGAAGTAACAACACACCACCACCGCATAACGAACGTCCGAATTTGTGGCAAGAAATATTCATTGAGAACAGGCTTTCTAACTGAGTAAATTTGTATTTAATATCTGTATCAAGATAGGGGATAATAAATCCACCTATAGCTCCATCAATGTGAAGTCCAGTACTGTGTTCCTTTGCGATTGCATCAAGTGCAACAAGGTCATCAATGACTCCAAGTTCTGTTGAGATCATGATCCCTGCAATAAGAATGGTATTTTCATCAATTTTTTGTCTGACGTCTTCTATATCAGATGTATAGGTATCATTAAGTCGTATATCTCTGACTTCAATATTGAGCATTTTGGCGCAGCGCTTGAGGCTATAATGTGCGTGTTTGGGAATTAGAATGTTTGGTTTGGTGATATTTTTTTCGTCTCGTGCTTTTTCTCTTGCGTAATGGAATGCAAGTAAAATACTTTCTGTAGAACCTGAAGTAAGAACTGTTGAGCCGTTTCTGTTATCAAAAACTTTTTTGAAATATTTATCAATGATATTTTCAAAGTGATTTAGGGATTTGTATCCATTTCTATCTACGACGTTTTTATTGAGGTAATGAAAGAGGTATTGATAGACAAATGGATTTTTGTGAATAGCAGTAAAGGTCCCAATATTTTTTTGCTCACTCGGATCTTCCTTAATCAGTTTGTCCAATTTAGCTTGTAAATTTTGTAAGCTTCCCATTTGTTATAGGCTAAAAATAAAGTATAGCAAAGTTTTTAGGAGGATGTCAACCGGAGTTTTCACAGATAGTAAAACTATTAAATAGTTTCGTGTATTTTCACAGTAATATTTTTTTGATAGCGCTATGGGACTGTAAACTATATGAATAGACAATGGTGAAAAGTATTTCTTTCTCAATCCTTACGCATTATTTGCGTATTTCTTAGGGTTGAGCATTACAATTACTTTGATGCTACACACATCATACAAAAGGGAACGGTTATCATAAGCCATTCTGAAGCGACCTTGAAAAAGTCACCGCTCGGCAATGACGATAACCTTACCTGAATTACAATAATGATTTATATATACAAAATGAAAGAAAGGAGGGGAGTTACTAAAAAATGATAACTTTTTTTGAAAAACAAATGCGAAACGTATTTTTGTCATTCTTTACTGTTTTCTCTGCGCCTATCCGCTAGAAGCCTCAATTTAGCACTTGACAAGTTGTTCTGCTAATTCTAAAATAGGGCAGTATGGACACTATTCAAGATCTGCTCAAACCCGTTTCGCCCCAAGAGGCATTAAAGAAGTTTACGATAAATTTGACGGATTCAGCAAAGCAGAATAAAATTGACCCTGTCATTGGTCGTGAGTCTGAAATTCGTCGCGTGATGGAAATCCTCTCTCGTCGCACAAAAAATAATCCTATCCTTATCGGTGATCCAGGTGTTGGTAAAACAGCGATTGTAGAAGGTCTTGCTC
>JBEPUU010000087.1:0-5889 GCA_041691355.1 bacterium
AAGAGACAGGTGTATGCATATCTTACTGTTATCCCTGTTTGGATTTTTGGTTTGACAGAATTCGCAGTTAGATTTCCATCTGCACTTTTTGGGACACTGACAGTTTTAATAACATATTTCTTAGTAAAAGAAATTTTTTATGAATCAAAGCAAAAATATTCTCAAGAAATAGCTCTCGTTTCTTCATTGATACTGGCAGTTTCTCCATGGAATATTATGCTCTCTCGTGCAGCTTTTGAAGCGAATGTTGCAAGCTTTTTTATTGTGACAGGAGTTTGGCTTTTTCTTTATGCAGTTAGGAAGAATCCACGGATGCTTATCCTTTCTGTTCTTTGTTTTGTCTTATGTCTCTATACGTTTAATAGTGTGAGAATTGTCGCGCCGCTTCTTTTTATTGCCCTCGTTTTGGGACATATAAAACAACTGTTTAAAGTTAAAAAAGCAGTAATTGTGGCAGCCATAATTGGCCTAATTATTTTGTTGCCTACTGTGCCATTTCTTCTTTCTCCACAGGCCAAACTTCGCTATCAAGAAGTAAATATATTCTCTGATATCAGTATTGTCAAAACTTCAAATCAAGAAATCGCAAATGATCATAATGCATGGTGGTCAAAAATTATTCATAACCGTCGTGTTCTTTATTCTCAAGATTTTCTTGAGCATTATTTCGATCAGTTCCATCCATATTTTCTTTTTATCAAAGGTGATGCTAATCCTAAATTTTCAACACAGGATGTGGGAGAAATGTATCTCTGGGATTTACCGCTTCTTGTGATTGGAGTTTTGTTTTTGTTTCGTAAAAGAGAACAAAAATGGTGGATTATTCCTATATGGCTTCTGATAGGTATTATACCCGCTGCAATTTCTTTACCTACACCTCACGCTTTGCGTTCTGAAGCTACATTGCCCACATGGCAAATTTTAACAGCATATGGGTTTGTAACTATTGTACTGGCGACGAAAAAATATCGAAAGCAAGTCACCAGCATACTCTTGGTTCTTCTATTTCTTTTTGTCGGATACTATTTGCATGGATATTATACTCATTATCCAAAAGAATTCTCGGCCGAATGGCAATACGGATACAAACAAGCTGTTCAATATGTGGGTGGTCATCAAAAAAATTATAATGAAGTTGATATCTCAGGTATTGAACGGGGCTATATCTATACATTGTTTTATCTTAAATACCCTCCTCAAGAATTTCGAAAAACAGCAAAAGTATATACTGATACATTTGGATTCGTTCATGTTGATGGGTTTGATAAATATAAATTTATTATTGTGCCTAGTCCACTTGTTAAAAAAGACATATTATATATCGCAGATTCAAGGAAAGTTCCACTGAAAGTAAAAATATTGCAAACATTTTATAATTTAGACGGCACACCAATACTTGTCGCATACACTAAATGAATTACGAATGATGAATTAAGAATTAAGGAATGAAAAAAATAAATTTTTCAAAACCATAATTCATGATTCTTAATTACTAATTCAAGTTTCAATAATAAATATTATGAGCAGAAAAATTAGTCTTTCATTACTTACAATTATCATTGTGTTTGGATTGGCTTTGAGGTTATTGCAGCTTAGTACTGTTCCACCTTCTCCTGATTGGGATGAAGTTGCACTCGGATATGATGCATATTCAATCATGCATACTGGCCATGATGAATTTGGATCGTTTATGCCTGTAGTACTTCGTTCGTTTGATGATTACAAACCTGCACTCTATGCTTACCTTACAATTCCTTCAGTCGCCATTTTGGGTTTAACAACCTATGCAGTGCGTGTACCTTCTGTTGCTATGGGAATAATTGGTATTTTGGCGATATATTTTTTGGTGAAAGAACTGTTTGAAAATCGCGCAACTACAAAGAAAAATACAAGGAACTACGCAGATGTTTTGGCTCTTGTTTCAGCTTTTTTACTGGCAGTTTCTCCCTGGCAAATTCAGTTTTCAAGAACTGCATTTGAGACGAATACAGGTCTGACGTTTAATTTATTGATCGGATTATTTTTTCTTAAAGGATTAAAAAAACCATGGCTACTTTCTTTATCAATGTTACTTGCTGGACTTAATCTCATGGTTTATCAGAGCGAAAGAGTCTTTACTCCACTTTTAGTTGTGGCACTAGTAATTATTTACAGAAAAGAATTATTTGTTATCACTAAAAAATATCTTATTACTGCAGTTATAGTAGGATTACTAGTAACGTTACCCACAATTACTTATATAATTAGTAATCCGGATTCACTGAACAGAGCCACAGGGGCAAGTCTGTTATCTCAAAAGCAAATTCTCACCAACAACTACATCAAACTTAAAGACGATAAAGATAACCATGATAGTATCGGTTCTCTTCTTGATAACAGAAGGATTATTTACACAAAACAAATTGTTGCGGGTTATATCGTGCATTTTGATCCAAACTGGCTTTTTATGCTGGGAGATAATCCTAGGCACCACGCGCCGGGTATGGGACTTCTTTATCTTTTGGATCTGCCATTTCTTTTGATTGGAATATATTTCTTTTTATTCGGAATGTTTGATAAAAAAACAAAATATATGATTCTTTCATGGCTACTTCTTGCTCCGATTCCCGCTGCAGTGACGTTTGAAGTTCCTCATGCAGTTCGGACAATGAATTTATTGCCGATGCTTCTGATACTGATTGCGATAGGCTATATATCTATATTTGAATCTATTAAAAAGTATTCACAACGAGGGACACTTTATAAGAAAATTTCCTATAGTTTTTATCTTATTATCATAATTCTTGCGGCATGTAATTTCTCATATTATCTTAATCAATATTTTGTGCAGCAGAACTATTTTAATGCACAAGTATGGCAGTATGGTTATGCACAAGCAGTTCCTACTATTGAAACTCTACAGAAACAATATAAAAAAATTGTAGTTTCTGACAAAGCTCCGTTAGATCAATCGTATATATTCTTTTTATTTTATTTACGTTATCCACCACAACAATATCAACGGCTTGTTGCAGAAGGGAAAAATTTGCCTTTAGATAATCATGAATTTGGTCAGTATGAATTTAGAACCTTTGACTGGGCTAAAGAAAAGAAAAAGCAAAATATATTATATGTTGGACCAACGGGTGATTTTCCAAATCACATAGTTGCTAAACAAACGTTTTTCTATCCAGATGGATCACCTGCGATACTGCTTGTTGATCCAAAAAATAACTTATGAAACACTTATCAGTTGTTCTAGCTGTATTTAACGAAGAAAAAAATCTAGAAGCTTGTCTTGAGTCAATAAAACATATAGCGGAAGAAATAGTCATAGTTGATGGTTCGTCAACAGATAAGACTGTAGAAATTGCAAAAAAGTTTAATTCAAAAGTTTTAGTTACTGATAATCCTCCGATCTTTCATATCAACAAACAAAAAGCGATTGATATGGCAAAAAATGAATGGATATTGCAGTTGGATGCAGATGAACGCGTTAGCCCTGAATTGGCAAAAGAGATTATGAAGGTTATCTCAATGAGTGATGACGAAATTGAGACATATCAAAAAAAACTTCCAAACAGAAAGTTGTTTTTAAGGCATCAAGAGCTTCTTGAAAAGAGAGATGGCCATATCGGTACCCAGACAGGGGAATATAGCGCATTTTTTATCGCTCGACTTAATTATTTTCTTGGAAGATATATGCGATATGGGGGTGTATATCCAGATGGGGTAATTCGATTAATTAGGAAAGGAAAGGCATATCTTCCATGTAAAGATGTACATGAACAAATGGCTGTTGAGGGTAAAGTTGGCTGGCTTGAACATGATCTCTATCATATAGATTCGCCAACATTTGGAAGATATTTACAACGAAATAAACGATACATTGATTTACTCGCAAAAGAATTACAAAAAGATAAAAAAAATACGACACTGATAGCACCTATACAATATATGTTGGTTCTGCCATTTTGGTGGTTTATTCTAACGTATATCAGGCATAAAGGCTTTCGAGATGGTATTCCTGGTTTTGTTTTTTCGTTCTTTTCCGCACTTCGATTTCCACGGGCTTATCTTAAATCTCTTCAAAATTCTTAAGGTATATTTTTATAAAATGATTTTAGACATGAATTGAGGCTAGATTTCCTCTTCATCAATGATTCGTATTTTGTTACAATAATATTATGAAAGTTTTAGTTACAGGCGGAGCAGGTTACATAGGTAGCTTTATGGTTAAGCGATTGCATGATGATGGGCATGAAGTTGTCATTGCTGATAGTTTGGAGCGTGGGCATGAGACATCACTTGATTCGCGAGCAACATTTTCCAAAGGTAATTTACTGGATAAAACATTTGTTGATGGGCTATTTTCTCAACATGAATTTGATTGTGTAATGCATTTTGCAGCATTCATATCAGTTGGTGAATCCATGCAGAAACCAGGTCTTTATTTCCAAAATAATGTTTTCACTACAATTTCTCTATTGGATGCAATGAAGGAACATAATGTTAAACGATTTATTTTTTCCTCAACTGGGACTGTCTATGGTACTCCAACCGTAAATCCCATTCCTGAAACACATAGCAAAAAGCCTGAGAATCCATACGCAGAAAGTAAATTTATGGTTGAGAATATTCTTCACTGGTATTACGCGGTTCATGGTATCGGATCAGCCGTCCTCCGCTATTTCAATGCCTCTGGTGCTGCTCTTGATATGAGTCTGGGTGAGAATCATGATCCAGAAACTCATTTAATTCCAAACGCAATTAAGGCAGCACTCACCAATTCTGAATTTAAGCTCTTTGGGGATGATTACGATACACGAGATGGAACATGTATCCGCGACTATATACATGTTTTGGATCTTGTTGAAGCACATGTGTTAACTCTTAGAAAATTGGATGAGCAACATGGTGAATACATTTATAATGTAGGAACAGGGAGAGGATCAACCAACAAGGAAGTTGTTGATATGGTTAAGAAGATTTCCGGAATTGATTTTCCCGTTTTTATGGCACAAAAACGGCCAGGAGATGTAGCTGAGACAGTAGCAGATGCATCCAAAATTAAAGAAGAGATAGGGTTTCAAGCAGAATATTCAGACCTTGAAACAATTGTCAAAACTGCGTGGGAATGGCACAAGAAAAGTAGCTAAATTCATGACGAAAAAAATAACTGCATGTATATTTATGTCCTTTTTTCTTTTTTTTGCCCCAAAAGCTTTTGCTGATTCACCTTATGTTTTACCCTACCCTTCATTTATGCCTGGCACAATTTTTTATAAAATTGATAAGGTATTTCAGCTTGCGGATAAGTACTGGTATTTTGGTGATTTTGGGCAGTTCACATATAATTTAAAAGAATCTGACAGATACTTAGTCCAAGCTGAAACTCTTTTCCAATACAAACAATATCTTCTCGCGGTTGAGGCATTGCGACAATCTGATGCATATTTTCAAAAAACGCAACCTAATTTGGATAAAGCACAAAAAGATGGCAAGGACATCTCAGATGACGAATTACTTCTGCATCAAGCCGCACAGAGGCATATCGAAGTTTTACAATTTCTACAGACAATAACACCGCAAGTGTTCAATTGGACACCTGAAAAATCAGCATCTTCTAAATTGAATATTTATACAGAACTACAGAATTCAATCAAGATAAGACAAAATATATGAAAAATATTTCATTTATCTTTTATTGTGCGATCCTTATTTTACTGACTATATTTTCTTATGCTTTCATTGATCCGAATCTTTTTTATCTAAAAGAGATCTATACTGGTTTTGCTTTTCAACAAAAGGTTTTAACTACAATTATGTATATATTCTTTTTGCTTATTTTATTTGGTTTTTATTTCTTTCTTATTTATCTATCAAAAAAGAAAAACAACAGCACGAAAA
>JBEPUU010000088.1:0-5838 GCA_041691355.1 bacterium
GTCGTGGCATAGAGTTTGTCACCCGTAAAATTACGAACGCTGCAGCAAGAATTAGTCTGGGTAAACAAAAAAAACTTGAGCTTGGTAATATTGATTCAAAGAGAGATTGGGGTTATGCCGCAGATTATGTCGAAATGATGTGGCTGATGCTTCAGCAGGATAAACCGGATGATTATGTAATCGCCACAGGTGAAACACATTCTGTACAAGAATTTATTGAAATCGCTTTTGAAGCAGTTGGTATTAAAGATTGGAAGAATTATGTTACATATAATAATCCAAAACATCTTCGTCCGGCTGAAGTCGATTATCTCATTGGTGATTATAGTAAGGCTAAAAAAGTTCTTGGTTGGGAGCCAAAAACAAGTTTTAAACAATTAGTTAAGATAATGGTAGGCTCAGACCTCGAGCGGGAGAAGAAGGAATAAAAATATTTAGGCGGGAACTGGTGCAGGTCCCGGGAAAATATCCATTATTTTTCTTCTATTTCTACTTTGTGCTTCTTTAGGTGATTTACGTTTATCTCCACCCTCAGGGGATATATGGACAACACTATTTCCTTTCTGAGTTACTCTATATACGCTCTGTTCTCCAATTTCTATCAAAGCTGCTGAGTATTGTGTTTTTTTGCCAGTTTTTGTATATGCTTCTTTATACGTCGTTTCCTCTATATATCCTTTTTCTAGCATTTCTCCCAGTGTAAGCTTATTCATTTTTAACACATTATTTGCAATAGCAGGATCAAATGCACCCGTAGGAGTATATTGATCAGGGCTATATTGATTGTTTTCGTCAAAATCTATAACATACATTTTTCCTTCAAAATGTTGTCGTATAGGTTTGTTTCTCCAATTGCGGAGTTTTTTGGGTCTATGAAAATCGTATCCTATCATATCTCCAGTAGTACCTTCAACATATTCGAGATGGTGTCCATTAATTGTAGGTCTCCATAATTTTCCTGACAATATAGATCCTTCAAGCAGTCCTTGTCTTTCATTTTTATGTAATAATTCTCTATATTCTGGATTATCCCAGTGCTTCATTGCCATGCCATATAGAAATGGTCGGAGAAGTATAGTCGCGATTTTATTTGGTACAGGCCCAAATTCTTTCGTAGGCTTTTTACCTTTTTGTTCGTTTCCTGTTGGGCTAGCTTTTGAAATTTCTGGATTTGGCATAAGTAGAGTGCATTATATGCTAAAGAAGAGATATTTTCAATTTTATTTCAAAATTTATCTTCACTCTTCCAAAATATTCTCTACTTTAGTATCATACAAATATGGCAAAAGTTATTGTGACCGGTGGCGCGGGCTTTATTGGTTCTCATCTTTGTGACGCTCTTCTGGCGCTTGATCATGACGTCATATGTGTAGATAATTTTTTGACGAGTTCTGAGGAAAATATCGCACATCTTAAGGATAACTCGAAGTTTAGATTTATAAACTACGATGTCATTGAGCCCCTTCCTGATGATTTGCAAGCGGAATATATCTTTCATTTGGCATCACCTGCATCACCCAATCACCACAGCGATATTAGTTATCATAAATTACCCATGGAGACGATGATGGTAAATACGATGGGAACATTACAGATGTTAAAATTTGCACATACGCAAAACGCAAAATTTCTTTTTACTTCCACATCTGAAATCTATGGTGATCCACTTGAACATCCTCAAAAAGAAACATACCGTGGCAATGTCTCAACAATAGGCCCACGCTCAGTATACGATGAGGCAAAGAGGTTTGGAGAGACACTCGTCTCATATTTCTGGCGGGAGAAACATGTAGATGCAAGGATTGCTCGAATTTTTAATACATATGGTCCGCGAATGAGTAAGGCTGATATGAGAATGATCAGTATTTTTATCACTCAAGCAGTGGATAACAAACCAATTACAATTTATGGTGATGGCAATCAAACCCGGTCTTTGTGTTATGTCTCAGACACTGTAGAAGGATTGATCAGTCTAATGTTTCAAGAAAAGACGCGTGGTGAAGTAGTTAACATCGGCTCACCTGATGAACATACAGTTATGGAATATGCGGAGTTAGTAAAAAAGATAACAAACAGTACGAGTGAAATAACAATGAGTGAAAAATTACCAGAAGATGATCCGCGACGGAGAAGAGCAGATATCACAAAGGCAAAAGAATTGTTAGAATGGGAGCCAACAGTCTCATTGGAAAATGGCTTACAAAAGATGATTGAACATGTCAGGAACATGAAGTAATACATATGAAAATTGTTATTATTATTCCCACATATAACGAAAAATCAAATATTGAAAAAATGATTCCCCTTCTTGAGCAGGATATCTTTCCCGAAGTTCCTCATCATTCATTGTCGCTTTTGATTGTTGATGATACATCTCCCGATGGAACTGCAGATGTAGTCAAAGAATTTATGAAGAAATGGCATAACATTGAATTATTGACAGGTATAAAAAATGGACTTGGTGCAGCATATATTCGTGGTATGAAATATGCTATGAAAGAAATGCAGGCTGATGCGGTGATGGAATTTGATTCAGATTTTCAACATAGTCCACATGACATTCCACTACTCATTAGAGCGATGGACAATGGTTCAGATTATGTTATTGGCAGTCGATATATAAAAGGTGGATCTATACCAAAAGAATGGGGAATCGATCGAAAGTTTTTGAGTATCTTTGGCAATTTATTTACAAGGGTTGTGTGGCTGAATTTTAAAATCCATGATATGACTTCAGGATTCAAACTCACTAAAACAGAATTTCTTAAAAAAATAAATCTTGATAATCTTCTTTCTCAACATTTTGCGTATAAAATGCAGTTGATGCATGACATTATTAAAGAAAAAGCAAAAGTAAAAGAAGTGCCGATTGTTTTTTACGAAAGAGAACAGGGAAAAAGTAAAATTAGTGTCCAGGATCAGTTTGAATCGTTTTATGTTGTTTTGCGCTTGGCCGTCTATGACCGCAAACGTTTTATTCAATTTTTACTCGTCGGAGGAACGGGATTTATTTTACAATTTGTCACAGTATATGTAGTCATTCTTTTTGGAATAAAACAGTTTGTTGCAGCAATGCTGGGTGGAGAAATAGCAATTCTTTGGAATTTTTATGCAAACAATACTTGGACATTTAAAGATACAAAATCCCTTCAGTCACAGGGAAGTGTCCTCACACGTTTGTTCAAGTTCAATTTTGCCTCCCTTGCATCCATCGGCATTCAGGGGTTGGTAGTGTTTATCGCTGTTAAATTATTAGGAGAAAAGATAAAAATTTTTGGATTAGCATTTCATACATCAATCGCAATTCTTTTTCCAACCATCATTATTTTAGTTATTCCGATCAATTATCTTATTTATAATAAATTCATATGGAAAACGCACCATTTGAAAAAACACAATGATTAATGGCTAAAAATTATTATGAGTAAGAAGACTTCATTGATACTACTTATCCTCATTCTTCTTCTTGCTGCTTTTATGCGGCTTTATATGATTGGAAAGTATATGACCTTTTTGGGTGATGAAGGTCGCGATGCACTTGTAGCATTGGGAATTCTTCAAGGGCATTTAACCCTACTTGGTCCGCGTGCATCAGCGGGAGATTTTTTTACCGGTCCTATTTATTATTACATGATGGCGCCATTTTTGTGGCTATTTCATCTTAATCCTGTAGGTCCGGCAGTAATGGTGGCATTATTTGGGGTGGCGACTGTTGCGCTCATTTACGTCATTGGTAAGGATTTTTTTGATAAAAAGGCTGGACTTATCGCGGCAGTTTTGTATGCAGTTTCACCACTTGTTATTACCTATTCTCATTCTTCATGGAATCCAAACACCGTTCCATTTTTTTCGCTTTTGACATTGTATTTACTTTATAAAGCTGTGACCAATGTCAGATCGTGGAAATACTATTTGCTTGTCGGATTTTTGCTAGGCATTTGTATTCAGTTACATTATATTTCACTGGTACTTGCGGCTATTGTCGCTGTTTCACTTTTCTTGATGCATTGGTTTCTCAATAATAAAATTCAGATTATTCCCCTGATTAAATATTATCTTGAGATATTTGTCGGTTTTATTATTGGTTTTTCACCATTTATTGCTTTTGAAGTACGTCACGGATTCCCAAACACAAAATCAATTATCAAATTTATCACCTCTGACACGACAAGTCATTTATATGCAACATATAGTTCGTTTTATCAGCCGATTGCCGACGTCTTTTTCAGGTTGTTTGGGAGACTTGTTTTTGATTATCCTTCTCCTGATCTTTATAACAGATACTCACTGATTTATTTGCAAATTTTTGGTTTGATTATTCTTATTTTTGCTGTAGCATCAATCGTGACACTCTTGCGTCATAAAAATAAATTTGTCGTCATCTTATTATCCGTCTGGCTTGTTTTGGGTGTAGTGTTGTTTGGACTATATAAAAAACCTATTTATGACTACTATTTGGTGTTTATATTCCCTCTGCCATTTTTTCTCATAGGCAATCTTATCAGTAAAACGTTTGATTTAGTAAAAGGTAAAATGCATTATGGATATATATTGGGTGGTATTTTATTTGCATTGATTTTTGGATATAATTTGTATTTCCAACCGTTTCAATATACTCCAAATAATCAAAAAGGTCAGACAGAACAAATTGCGAGATTTGTCATCTCACAAACCAACAATCAAGCTTTTAATTTTGCACTTCTTTCGGCTGGAAGTGGCAACTCTGACTATGCATATGTATATTACCTAACAATTCTTGGACATGCCCCTGTGACAATTCAACCTTCAAGTGTGGATCCTCAAAGAAAAACTGTAACTGATCAATTAATGGTAGTCTGTGAAGATAGAGGATGTAAACCATTAGGAAATCCGCTATGGGAAATAGCAGGATTTGGTCAATCAGATGTTTGGAAGAAATGGGATGTCTCAGTAGTAAAAATATACAGAATGATTCATGTCATTATCCACACTACTACTCAATAGTTGATTTTAGCCAGGTATCAATTACTCCTACTACTTCATTGACAGCTTTTTTTGTAGTGAGGGCATGATCTGCATCTTCTAATGTGTAAAATTTTTTTGTTCCAACAAGTGCGTTATAGAAAAATTCTGATTGCTTGATAAAAACATCTTTATCAACTCGGGAATGAATTACCAAAACAGGAATTTCGATACGAGAAGGTTGATGCATGGTCTTCATATAGTTCCATATTTTTTTATGACGAGGGTGAACAGTCGCAGCAGCACGAAATGCAAGATATGTTTTTAACCAGGTTTCTCCCAAATGTCTTGTGCCAAAAAATCCATTTATTGTTATCAGGCCTTTAACTTTTTTTGATGTCTGAGAGGCAATAGCAGAGGTGAGTGCCCCAAAGCTTGCACCAAGCAATACGAATTTTTTATAGTCGGCAAAATACGCAATAATTGCTTCAACATCCACAACTTGCTCTTCAAGCGATGTCGTTTGTGCACTTTGGGAAAAATTGAAAGTAAAGACATTATGACCGAGTTTATAAAGTGATTCACTTACCGATTTAAGTGAAGGATTCTCCATAGAACTGCTATAGCCATGACATATGATAATCAGAGGTTTGGTTGTGTCATGGTGAAGCAATTTTCCAATGATTACTTCATTTTTTGTATTATTGAAACGTATATTTTTCATTTAGGAAGTATATCAGATTCGTTAATGAGTAAATTTGAATGAATTGATAATTTTTTGGAACAAATCACTATTGTAACTTCCCACATCGTTTGTCACAGAAGTAAAAGAAATATCATATACATTGTCATCTTTATGAATTAAATAATGTTCTTCATAGTGTGTATAAGGTATCG